>DAIQNC010000625.1:0-2733 GCA_036788655.1 Ktedonobacteraceae bacterium | reverse complement strand
CTATTGCAGGCTATTGTTGTACAACGGACAAATCCATTTCTGTAGTAAATGCAGCTTTTTCAGGCGGACAAAACCCACAAAACTATACGTTTGTACAACAAAGTGACATCGACGGGGCGGTCAATGCGCTGGAGCCATCACTTCTGCAACAGGCAGAGACTAGCTTGAAGGGGCAGGTTCACTCGAATGAGCAACTTGCAGGGTCAGTGACATGCACTCCGGCCATTGGACAAAATCAGAATGCAGGAGATAAAGCGTCGTCAGTGACGGTGACGGTTTCGGTAACATGCAAAGGGGTAGCCTATGACCAGAAAGGCGCACTCTCACTTGTGACCAGTTTACTTTCAAAGCAAGCGACGAAAGACCTGGGAAGTAATTATGCTCTGGTAGGAAATATTGTAACAAGCTCACAGGTGCAGAAGGTGACATCGAGCGGCGTGAGTTTGCTTGTGAACGCGAAGGGGGTATGGGTCTACCAATTCTCGTCGAGCGTCCAGCAAAATCTTAAAAATTTGATTGCAGGGAAAAATGTCACCGATGCAATTACGCTTCTTAAAAGCCAGCCGGGGATAAGTGATGTGTCGATCAATCCCAATACAGGTACACTTCCAACGAACATAAGTAACATTACGTTCGTTATCCAGGCAGTAGCAGGGTTGAGTGGTGGAGGTTCGTCATCAGGAGGGGCCTCTATGACGCCAACGGTGACAGGGCCGGGCGGTAGTGGCCTTACACCACTTCCGGGGAATGGTTAGTATGGATACAACGCTGTCTCTTGAAGGCAGACAACTTGGAAACTACGAGGTTGTTCGGCGTATTCGTGCGGGTGGTATGGGTGCTGTGTATGAGGGCAAGCAGCGAACCGCTTTTGACCGCCGTGTAGCCATCAAAGTCATTCTGGGTGATTATGCTTCCGATCCTGATATGCGTCGTCGCTTTGCGCGTGAGGCAAAAACGATTGCTCGCTTGCATCATCCGCATATTCTGCAATTGATCGAGTTTGGTGATGAGCAAGGCTTTCTGTACCTCGTCATGCCCTATATTGATGGGGGAACGCTCACAAGCTACCTGCGGCAACGACTGCCTGAACTGGAAGATGTGTCAGTTATCTATCAACAGTTGCTTGATGCTGTCGAGTACGCACATGAAGCTGGCCTTATTCACCGCGATATCAAGTCCTCGAATGTGTTGATGGAGAAACGGCGTGGTGGAACGCCGTATGTCTATCTTGCGGATTTCGGGCTGGTACGTACTTCCAAAAATACAGCGCAAGTCGGCAAGGATATTCCGCTTGATAAAGTTCCGGGGACGCCTCATTACATGGCTCCTGAACAGACACGCGGCATTATTACAACCTCCACTGATATCTATGCGCTCGGTGTGCTGCTCTATCAGATGCTCACGGGGGAACTTCCATATAAAGATGAAGATGATGTGCGTGTCATTCAAATGCATATGTATGCACCCATTCCTTCGCCAAGCGATTATGATGCATCTATTCCTGAAGCACTGGACGACGTGGTACGTGTGGCAATGGCGAAACAGCCAGAGGATCGTTTCAAAACAGTTGCGGAGTTACGTACAGCATTTCTTGCCGCGCTCAAAAGCTCTACTATTTTCGCCGACGATGAGCCAGTGATAGAGTATGACGATCTCTATTCGCCTTCTCTCCACCGTTCCGTGCCTCTTGCACAGGTAGATATTCCTGCTCCACTGCCACCGGGCGTACCTGTGCATGAATTGGAGAATCCTGTTCCGCTTGACCTACCACCAGCACCACGCCGACGTGTTCGTCAGACACGTGATGTGCAACCTGTGATGGAGGTACGAGAGCGGCCTGTACGCCTGGCGCGTTCCGCACAATTGAATAGACCGCGAACCACTGAAACGTTGAATCCCCCACCTCAACGTGTGACCGACGAGCCTGTCAGACGAAAAGCCAGGATAGCGCGTGTTCCGCTCATTATGGCGATGGTTGTTCCCGCAGCCTTACTCATCCTGTTGCTCATGCCGCGTGTGCTTGGTTTCAGTTTCTTCCCATCAGGATTTCCAGTCTTCGGTACACCGCCTGTAGCTACAGTATATGTCACGACGCAGAGTAAACCTTTTGATGGCAGGTACATTCTTACAGCGTCTTCTCAAACGACAACGCCCGATATTACTACTCATACGCTTCCTGACCATGTACTACAAGCAACAGCACAGGCTGTACAAACAGTTCCAGCGACAGGAACAAAGACTATTCCAGGAACGCAGGCACGAGGCTATGTGCTGTTCTCGAATAGCACTAACAAACTCGTAACCATTCCAGCTCTCGTAATCACTTCGACAACGGGAGTGAGTGTGCAATTGACGCAAGCTGTGCAGATTCCACCACGTCAAGCCGGGCAGAATGGCAGAGCATCCGTGCTTGCTTTGTCTGTCAATATAGGAGCCAGCGGCAATATTGCGGCACATACGCTTGATGGAATGTGCTGTAACAACGGGGTCGCATCCTCGAATACTGATAGCTTCTACGGGGGAACGGATCCACAAAACGTAGCTGTTGTTGCCCAGTCTGATGTGGATGCGGTGCAGAATGCGTTAGTACCAAAGTTGCAACAGCAAATAACACAGAAATTGAAACAACAGCTACATGGTGACGAAACTATTGCGGGTCAACCGACGTTCACCATCAATGCATCGTCTGATACACCTGTTGGCTCTCCCACAAAGCAGATTCAAGTAACGGTC
>DAIQNC010000624.1:0-2742 GCA_036788655.1 Ktedonobacteraceae bacterium | reverse complement strand
GACAGTCATCACCGAGAAGGTTGGTTTGCGCCTTGAAAACGCAACCTTGCAAGACCTCGGTAGCGCACGTACCGTCACTGCTGACAAGGACAACACCACTATCGTTGAGGGTGCTGGTCAGGCCAGTGATATCCAGGCACGTGTGCGCCAGATTCGCGCTCAAATTGCCGAGACGACCAGCGACTATGACCGCGAGAAGCTCCAGGAGCGTCTGGCGAAGCTGGCTGGCGGCGTCGGCGTCATTCTGGTTGGTGCTGCAACCGAAGTTGAGTTGAAAGAAAAGAAACATCGTGTCGAGGACGCACTTTCCGCGACTCGTGCCGCTATCGAAGAGGGTATCGTCCCCGGCGGTGGTACGGTTCTCGTCGATGCCATTCCTGCACTCGACAAGGTACAGGTCGAGGCTGGCGACGAGGCAACAGGTCTCAACATCCTGCGTCGCGCCCTTGAGGAGCCACTGCGCCAGATTGCCATTAACGCGGGCCGTGATGGGGCAGTCGTTGTCTCTCAGGTACGTAGCAGCCAGGTCGGTACAGGCTTCGATGCGCTCAAAGGTGAATACGTCAACATGGTCGAGGCTGGTATCATCGACCCTGCGAAGGTCACGCGCTCTGCTCTACAGAACGCGGCAAGCATCGCTGGAATGGTGCTGACCACCGACACCCTCATCACCGATTCCCCCGAAGAAGAGGCCGCAGGTGCTGGTATGCCTGCTGGTATGGGCGGCATGGGTGGTATGGGTGGCATGGGCGGAATGATGTAATTCAATCTTCCCCGATAAAAAAGAGAGCAATCATGATCTTTTCAAAATCAGATCATGATTGCTCTCTTTTTTATTTGCTATTGAACTCTTCGATATTCTATAATCATATGCACTAACAACAATAGTATGCATAAGCATCTATTACTAGACATAAGAATGTATGGAAACGTACAGGGGGAGTATCGCATGAGTGACAACGCCGCATACATCGCCATTTGAGACTATTCGGCAAGAAGCTGAGGACGGAAGCGAATATTGGAGCGCACGAGATCTGGCAAAGCTGCTCGGTTATACCGAATATGGCAAATTCAGAAATGCCATCAAGAAAGCCGAAGAAGCCTGTCAGAACAGTGGGCAAGCCATTTCAGATCATTTCGCCCATGTGAGCGATATGGTCGTAATCGGCTCAGGAGCTAAACGCAAAGTAGCCAATGTACATTTATCTCGTTACGCTTGCTACTTACTGATACAGAATTCTGATCCTGAAAAGCCTCTCGTGGCACTTGGTCAAACATACTTTGCGGTTCAAACACGAAGGCAGGAGCAGGCCGATGAACTGTCAGGGCTTACAGAAAATCAAAAACGGCTCTATCTTCGAGGACAGCTTACAGACCATAATCGCCAGCTAGCTGTGACGGCGAGTCAGGCTGGAGTTGTGAAAGCTATAGATTTCGCAATATTTCAAGATCATGGCTACATGGGATTATATGGTGGCCTCAAAGCACAGGACATTCATCATCGCAAAAATCTCAAGAAAAGCCAGCATATTCTGGATCACATGGGAAGCGAGGAATTGGCCTCGAACCTTTTTCGGGCGGCACAAACCGAGGCAAAAATTAGACGTGAGCAGATTCAGGGAAAAGAGAAAGCCAACCAGACACATTATCAAGTGGGAAGAAAAGTGCGCCAGACCATCGAAGAGTTAGGTGGCACTATGCCAGAAGACTTGCCCACACCGCAGGAGAGCATTCGACAAATTCAGCGTAAGGAACAAAAACGTATTGAGCAAGGACAACATCCTTCGCTTTTTGACGAACCGGAACTATAACACAACATATTGTTGCGCTGAGTATACCTCTTTATGGTACGATTATTGTAAGGGTCTGATCTGGACATTGACAAATTCCTGCGAACGTTCGTGGAGGGAAAGGGTGTAATGAATTATACCCGTACATTATAAGTCCAATAAGTCCATTGTTGGTTCCAATGTCGAATACCAGCGTGTAGGGGTCTGATTCATCACACCCTGCTTGCCACACCACGAATGTCTATCGTTGCATCCTGTCACGAACGCATTGTATCGCACGTAGTACAAAGCAGAACGCTCGAAAATATATGCGTTCTGCACTCATTTTCTTATTGCTATGCGTTACATATGTACGGGTCTAATTCATTACACCCAGGCATATCACACTCAAATATATCTATCGAGGTTATCATATGGAGAACAATTCATCGCTCATGAGATGGTCAACACTGCATCATTTGCCTGTGAACATTTTTGGTCAAGGGGTAACGGTTGGCACGGTCGAGGACTTTTATTTCAAGCCCGATACGAACGCTGTGTACGCACTCTGTGTGCGTCTACGTCTCCTCGGCGACCGCTCGCTTCCTGTGACAGGCATTCGCTCGATTAGCACGAACGGTGTTCTGATTCCGAGTGCGGAGATGCTCTTACAGGCTCTTCCCCCACTTCCCACTGGTGAGAGTCTTGCCAGCGCGAAGATTATAAGCGAGAGCGGACGTGATCTCGGCATGGTCAAAGAGATTGTGCTGGGCATCGAGCCAGTGGTCGCCATGCGTATTGCGGGCTTCGACATGCTCAAGCCCAATGGTCGTCAGACGCAAACCGTCGGAGCCGATGCCGTTGGTCGCTACAACGACGGAACGGTTGTTCTCACCGATTCTGCCGCCAAACTCTTCCGCTAAAATCGTGATAACACGTTACCCATGTTGTGCCGTGATGTATCACGGCAGTG
>DAIQNC010000623.1:0-2757 GCA_036788655.1 Ktedonobacteraceae bacterium | reverse complement strand
ACCTGCTTTTAGAGTCGCTCGGCAATCTACGACAGATTGAGGAGCGAATGCACCAGCTTGAAACAGAGATGGCAAGTGTCGATACTGCCGATACCGACCAGATTAACGCGCTGCTAGACGAATATAATCTTGTCTCGACGCGCTTTCAAGATCGTGGAGGCTATGACATTGACCATAGAATAGACGCTATCATGGAGGGACTTCACCTGACGTACCTGCCCCGTTCACGGGAGGTCGATACGCTCTCTGGTGGTGAAAACACTGCTATTACACTCACCTGATTTGCTACTATTAGATGAGCCAACAAACCATCTGGACGTTTCAACATTAGAATGGTTCGAGCAATACCTTAGCAACTATACAGGTGCGGTTCTCATCGTTTCGCATGATCGACAATTTCTCAATCGTGCGGTCAACGTCATCTTTGAAATAGATGAACATGAGCATCACTTGAAACGATACGAAGGCAACTATGATGCTTACATACAACAGAAAGAACAGGAACGACAGAAATGGGAGGAGGATTATGAGCGTCAGCAGGAAGAAATTCAGGAGCTTCGTAAGCGCATCAAGGATACTGCACGTGATGTAGGACATAGCTATCGTGCGCCACGCGACAACGATAAGTACGCCGTATACTTTTTCGATCAGCAGAAACAGCGTGCGGTCTCGCGCAATGTGCGTGCCGCCGAAGAACAGCTTCGACGTATCGAAGAAGACCCCATTCCGAAGCCACCTGAATTGTTCCACATTAACTCTCGCTTTCAAAATGGGGAAATGGCTTCTCAAGAGGTTATCACGCTGACACACGTGTCTAAATCGTTCGGTGACAGGGTTCTGTTCAACGACCTCAACCTCATAGTTAGAGCAAATGCGCGGATATTGCTTATAGGGCCAAATGGAGCAGGCAAAACGACGTTGCTCAAAATCATGATGGGTCGAGAGCAGCCTGATAGCGGAGTGGTGCGGCTTTCGCCGAGTATTCGCATTGGCTATCTCGCGCAGGAGCCAGAGAACTTCAACCTGGACAAGACGGTGATTGAGACATATCGTTATGGACAGATTGGGTATGAAGGGGAATTTATTGGTCGGCTCCTCGGCTACGGCTTTTTCCGATTCGAGGATATGCAGAAGAAGGTGAGACAACTCAGCGTGGGACAACGACGCAAACTGGAGATTGCGCGTCTAATGGCAGAAAGTCCCAATGTGCTATTGCTCGATGAGCCGACAAACTACATCAGTCTCGATGTATTGGAAGCATTCGAGTCCGCATTGCACGACTTCGGTGGGCCAGTTGTCGCCATTTCACATGACCGTACATTTCTTGAACACTTTGGAGGTGCGCAATGGAAACTCATGGATGGGACTTTACTCAGAGACAACAACGTACCTGTGATAGAATAAGAAGAGATAGAACTCCGCATCACGACTAACTTTCCAGAGAGACCGATATGTCAGAAAAAAAGTATCAGGACCGTAGTGTCCTGGATAAGTTAGGCGTTCAGCCCGGCTACGCAATAGCCTTCGTCACTGCTGCTCAGGAAATCGCGCCAGAACTTCTACAAAGCATAATCGAACGAACTGGACGCTCCCCGGCAACAGCAGACGAAGCTCTTGATATCGTTCTGGCTACGATAGATGAGAATACAGATGCCGTTGAGTTGCTCAGGGAATGGAGACAGCACCTGAAACCGACAGGCGGCATCTGGCTTCTCACGCCAAAATGTGGACAGCCCGGCTATGTGGATCAGCGCGAATTGATCGCTGCCGGACAGCAAGCGGGGGTCGTAGATAATAAGATTTGTTCGATCTCTTCTACTATAAGCGCAATGCGCTTCGTAATCAGAAAAAAAGACCGAATCGCCACAGATAACAATAACTAATGGGAAATGTACATGAAAACCTTGAAGAATATCATACGAATTCTATTTGGACTTTCATTCATAGGTGCATCAACGCTGCACTTTTTCACCGATGCGGAACTGAAAATCATTCCGCCTTCCCTACCCTTACGGCGAGCAGCTCTCTACATCACAGGCATATTCGAGGTACTAGGCGGAATAGGATTGCTCATACCACGATTCAAACGTTCTGCCGCATGGGGATTGGCGGCTCTGCTCGTCGCAATTTTTCCAGCGAATGTTTATCATGCTGTCAAAAATGTGCAGGTTGGTGGTTTCATGAATACACGTCTTTACCATGTGATACGCCTACCTTCTCAAGGTGCCTTGATATGGTTGGTACTGTGGTCTGTGGGAGATACTGATGAAAAGTAAGATTGTACAATATTTCATATTATCATAGCTGAACAAAGTGAGGACATGGCTATATGAAATAACAAGATTTTCAAAATATTGTCGCGCCCTTTGTAGAGTCAGACGAGTTTTCCGGTGCGGTACTTGTAGCAAAAGGCCATGATGTTTTGTTCAAACACGCCTACGGTCTGGCAAGTCAGCGTTTTCAAGTTCCGAATCAAGTGGATACCAAATTTAATCTTGGCTCCATGAACAAGATGTTTACAGGCGTGGCTATCGTTCAATTAGCCGAACAGGGCAAGCTCTCGTTTGACGATACCATTGACCGCTATCTCCCTGATTATCCTCATGAGATTGCCAGCAAAGTAACTATTCATCATCTCTTGACGCATACGTCTGGCATGGGAAGCTATTTCAACGAACTCTTCGACAAAGTGTGGGCGGAGCTACGCACCGTCGAAGACTTCATTCCGCTCTTTCGTGACGATGCCCCGTCATTCGA
>DAIQNC010000622.1:201-2764 GCA_036788655.1 Ktedonobacteraceae bacterium | reverse complement strand
GCCGCGCTCAACTCGTGCATTGAGCGAGCGCGTAAAATTTTACAATTTGAGCAGCGTACCAATCATCAGGATCAGGCCGTGAAGCCGGGCGGACTCGCCAGTTTTGTGACACGCTGGGCTGATGAGGCGTGTGATATTTGTAACCGTGCAGGAATAGATGTACGCCCTATCCATTCCTTTACTGAATATCTCGAAGGCTATCGTTCACAAGACCCGATGCAACGCGCCGCAAGTCTACGCTCCGCACTCTCTGTTCTCAATGAAATGAGCATCAATGAAGCTTCACCAACGGGTACATCACGTGCCAATGGTGCAAGTACAAACTCATTTTTCGTAAAAACAGCCTCATCAGGTGAACAACTGACTGTGCAATCTGCTCGTGCCTCAACTGCTTCACCTTCTGTTAAGAATGTTGAGGGCAAGGTAAAACACGATGTTCTAGCAAAACAAACGCCAGTGGAGACATCTGTGCAACCATCGAAGGCAATACCGCCTACTATGAAGCCGAAGCGCGAAGAGCCTTCTACCTCGGATTTCGTGCGACTCGAAGCTGGCATGTCGCAGGGACATACGGTGATGACGCTGTTGACGACAGATGTTACGGCAATTCCGGGTGTGGGGCCATCGGTGGCGGCGAAACTGAATGCACTTGGCATTCGCACTGTGCGCGACCTACTCTTTTATTTTCCGCGTGAGCATCGAGACTATAGCAAGCTGGAAAAGATTGCGAATATTCGCTCCGGTGAAGTCGTCACGACGATGGGCATGATATGGGAAGTCGAGACGAAACGCCTCAATGGTGGCGCACGTACCATCACTTACGCCACAATTTCTGATGATACAGGCAAGTTGCGCGTCTCGTGGTTCAATCAGGGCTATCTTCAAAAGCAGTTACAGGCAGCAAAAGGCTCGTACATTGTCGTGACAGGCACGAAGCAGCGTTTTGGCAACAAGGTCGAGTTTCAGGTACGCAGTCACGAACTACCCGAACAGGGCGACTTGTTAAACACAGGGCGGCTCGTCCCAACCTATCCGTTGACAGAGGGACTACACGCCAAAACACTGCGACGTTTCACCAAGTGGGCCGTTGACCGCTATGCACAGATGCTCCCCGACCATCTTCCGGCACAGATACGCATGGCGGCCCACCTTTTGCCACTACCCGAAGCCGTCTCGCAATATCACTATCCAGAGAACGAGGAGATGCTGGACGCCGCCCGTCGCCGCCTCGCCTTCGACGAACTCTTTATGATACAGCTTGGAATGCAGGAACGTCGTAGTCGTTGGAAACAGCAGGTTGCCAAAGGTGACGCCTTCGATATTGACCTCTCGCGCATTTTTATTGAGCCACCTGATGCATCATCAACGGCTCCTGCCGAGCAGAAAGAGGATATCGCCATTCCCGAAGAGACAATTGGCACAACGCTCTGGTCGATGGCGGCAACTACACAACCTTTCGAGGCGACGCTCCCCTTCAAGTTTACGGATGCTCAAAGGCGCGTCCTACTGGAGATTTTCGGCGACCTTGCGCGTACACAACCAATGTGCCGTTTATTGCAAGGTGATGTTGGTGCAGGTAAAACGGCGGTGGCAGCAGCAGCCCTCTTTATGGCAGCCCTCAATGGCTTTCAGGGAGCGATTATGGCTCCGACTGAGTTACTTGCGGAGCAACATGCCCAAAGCATCGGGGAAATGCTTGAACCATTCGGTATACGCACGGTGCTACTGACAGGGAGTTTACGGCAGAAGGAACGTGTAGCAGGACGATCTATGCTCGAAAGCGGCGAGGCGGCTATCGCCATCGGCACTCACGCGCTCATTCAGGAAGATGTCGCTTTTCACAAACTTGGACTCGTCATCATCGACGAGCAGCATCGCTTTGGAGTCGAGCAACGCGATGCGCTGCGTAAAAAAGGCTATCATCCGCATATGCTGGTAATGACGGCGACGCCTATACCTCGCACACTGGCACTGACACTCTATGGCGACCTCGATATCTCCATCATCGACCAGCTTCCACCGGGTCGTCAGAGGATTATCACGCGCTGGCGAGCAGGAGCGCGACGCAACGAGTCCTATACAACTATTGTGCATCAGGTGGAAGAGGGGCATCAAGCATTCATTATCTGTCCACTTATTGAGGAGTCGGAGACGCTGGCAGTCAAAGCGGCGACGACAGAATATGAGCGGCTCAAGCGTGAAGTGTTTCCATACAAGCGGCTTGGTTTGCTACACGGCGCGATGAAGGCGGTGGAGAAAGATGCTACCATGCGTCAGTTCCGTGATCACGAACTCGACATTCTGGTTGCCACCTCGGTGATTGAGGTTGGCATCGACATCCCGAATGCGACAGTGATGGTGATTGAGGATGCAGACCGCTTCGGCCTCTCGCAACTGCACCAGTTTCGCGGACGTGTCGGACGTGGCAAAGCCCAATCCTTCTGCTATGTGTTAAGTGCGGACGCTAGCATCAATGCTCAGGAGCGGCTCGGCATCTTCGAGGAGACCGACGACGGCTTCCGACTCGCTGAGGAAGAACTGCGAATCCGTGGTGCCGGAGATT
>DAIQNC010000622.1:0-147 GCA_036788655.1 Ktedonobacteraceae bacterium | reverse complement strand
CGAACCTGAACGACACCCCGCTCGTGGAGCTTGCCCGTTCGCTTGCCGACACACTCTGGGAGAGCGACCCCTATCTACGCAAGCCAGAATATAAGGAATTGCGAGAGAAGATGGTGATGTTCTGGCAAAATTTTGTAGGACATTGAT
>DAIQNC010000621.1:0-2770 GCA_036788655.1 Ktedonobacteraceae bacterium | reverse complement strand
TACAGAGAGTCGGCGATGATGAGATGCCGATACCATACCAGCATGGAATATGACCCTCGAGTTGCGGATTGAACTCCCTTGTGTGGTAGCACACAGGATAGTAGATTTCGCCGTTTGGCTTCGTTATCGGCCTGTGGCAGGGTGTAATAAATTAGACCCGAAATCATGCGACCCGTACAATTATGCGACCCGTACAACCACATCATTCGGTGTATTGATTTGATGTATTACCTTTGCCACATAAGGTTGGCGTCGTGAGGCGTCAACGAAACCAGGGTGGTATCGCGTACCCCTCGCCCCTGTCAGGGTGAGGGTTTTTTTGCACACTTTACCCGAAGCGTATAAAAGGAAAGACACAAATTAAAGTTGTTTACATGTTTCTCATGAGAAAGGAGTAGTAGAGAATGGCATCAAATGAAGGCTGTGTTCAGGTGAGTACGGCGTCAAGTATGTCTGGTATAGCAGGCATGTCACTCACTTCTGCTCCTGCCGTTGAGCCTACAATGCAGACGAAGTATAGTGTTTCATCATATACGTTCGATGCGCTGCCCTTACAACACGGCGGTCAATTCGGTCCGGTCACGCTCGCCTATGAGACGTGGGGAACATTGAACGCGCAGGGGGATAACGCCATTCTCATCACGCACGCTCTTACGGGAAGTACACATGCTCACGATATTGAGCGACCTGATGACCCAAAGGCAGCGTGGTGGAATCCATTGATTGGGCCGGGACGCCCTTTCGATACAACGCGCTACTTCGTCATCTGCTCGAACGTGTTGGGCAGTTGCTATGGCAGCACTGGCCCGTCGTCGCTCGATCCCATGACGAAAAAGCCGTATGGAATGCGTTTCCCTGTTATCACGATCAACGATATGGTGCGAGCGCAACGCCGCCTTATTGACCATCTCGGTGTACGTCATCTTGCAATGGTCGCGGGCGGCTCTATAGGAGGTCAACAGGCATTAGAGTGGGCTGTCCAATATCCTGAACTCGTTGAAAAGGTCGTTGTTGGTGCGGCAACGGCGGCACTGACAGCGCAAGCTATCGCCTTTAGTGAGGTTGAGCGACAGGCGATTATGGCGGATCCGTTATGGCAGCGTGGTGAGTATATTCCTGGACAAGGCCCGGTCACAGGACTGGCAATAGCGCGAATGTTGGCGATGATTACGTATCAGAGCGAAGAGACGATGGAGATGCGTTTCTCTCGCAATCCCGCGCAGAATGTAGCTATTCCTGCACCGAGTGGTGTTGGTGATATCGGTGGACGTTTCGATGTCGAGGGCTACCTGTATTATCAAGGGGCTTCGCTCGCACATCGTTTCGATGCCAATAGCTATCTCTATATCAGCCGCGCAATGGACTTGTATGATGTAAGCGATGGCTACGAGTCGATAGAGGCGGCCCTTCGTCGTATTCGCAGCAAGGCACTCTTCATCGGTATTCGTTCAGATTTTCTCTTTCCAGCTGCACACGTGCGCTGGCTTGCCGACAAGGTACGCGCCCTCGGTGGCGACGCAACCTATACTGAATTAGACTCGCCGCATGGTCACGACGCCTTCCTCAAAGAGTGGGGACAAATGACCAATGCGCTTTATCAAATATTGGAATAAATCCCTGTAGAGGTGCAATTCATTGCACCTGTGATGCGAATTATCGCATATCTGTAGAGGTGCAATTCATTGCACAAGGAGCAACCTTCATGGCACTCAATAGCAATCGCAGTTACGGTTTTGAAACGCTTTCCTTACATGCCGGTCAGGAAACGCCGGATAGCGCAACGGGAGCGCGTGCTGTTCCTATCTATCAAACGACTTCGTATGTCTTCGATAGCCCGGAACATGCCGCTAACCTCTTCGCGCTCAAGCAGTTTGGCAATATCTACACGCGCATCATGAATCCGACCCAGGATGCTTTCGAGCGTCGTATCGCGGCACTCGAAGGCGGCGTTGGTGCGCTGGCAACCGCGTCCGGTCAAGCAGCAGAAACACTCGCTATCTTGAACATTGCCGAGGCAGGCGATGAAATCGTCGCGTCTGCAAGCCTTTATGGTGGTACGTATAATCTCTTACACTATACGCTCCCGAAGATGGGCATTACCACGCATTTCGTTGACAGCCGCGACCCGAACAATTTCCGTGCCGCCATTAACGAGCGCACGAAGGCAATCTATGCCGAAACAGTTGGCAATCCGCGTCTGGATACGCTCGATATTAAAGCCGTTGCCGATATCGCGCATGAGCATGGCATACCGCTCATCATCGACAACACGTTTCCAACGCCGTACCTTGTCCAGCCGTTAAAGCATGGAGCCGATATCGTCGTTCATTCTGCAACCAAGTTTATTGGCGGGCATGGAACCTCTATCGGCGGTGTCATCGTGGATGGTGGCAAGTTTGATTGGGCGGCAAGTGGTCGCTTCAAGTCCTTCACCGAGCCAGACCCGTCCTATCATGGTTTGCGCTATGCCGAAGCACTTGGCCCTATCGCCTACATCATCAAGGCACGTGTGCAACTCTTGCGTGACCTCGGCCCTGCTACGACTCCGTTCAATTCGTGGCTCTTCCTACAAGGTCTGGAGACGCTCCCAATTCGTATGGAGCGGCATAGCCAGAACGCGCAGCGCGTCGCGGAATTCCTCGAAGGCCATCCGCTCGTGAACTGGGTTAGCTATCCCGGCCTCAAGAGCCATCCACAGCACGATCTCGCCGCGAAATACTTCACGCACGGCTATGGAGCTATTCTTGGCTTTGGTATTAAGGGTGGGCTT
>DAIQNC010000620.1:0-2785 GCA_036788655.1 Ktedonobacteraceae bacterium | reverse complement strand
AGTCGTGTAGCAACTTTTCGTGGATGTAATCTATTTTGTATTACATAATGATGCAAATATTTTACATCAATTAGTTTCTTCCCACTTTTTTCCCGGCTAGCGTTGACAAATGACACCACCTGGCTAGCAATAAGCCAGTATTCACCATCAACGAATGCAACATACTTTTCAGGCACACATTCTGCCATAATACAATACCTTTTTTCACTAAATATCATTCTCATCATGCTCTGCTTAGAGTCATTACAGACAGAAAACATTTATGATAAACGCTGCTGACCGCTCACATAATCTTTGAGCATATCGTCACAATCAAAGGCCATATGACCGAGAGCTTCCTCTACAGATAGCCAGCAAGTACGGCCTTCATTCGAGTTGCGCTCAGTTCCACCTACAATTTCACCGCGATACGCGAGCGCAACTGCACGAAAGCGAGGGTCACGCCTGAGAGAAGAATAGACGCCCACAAATCCTTGCATCGCTACATGATAGCCCGTCTCCTCACGTACCTCACGCAACACACATTGCTCAACCGTCTCGTTGTATCGCACAATACCACCAGGAATCGTGTATCCTAGTCCATCTACTCGTTCTATCATCAGAATCTTTCCGTCACGCTCGATAATGATACATGCGCTAATAATGGGCGAGATTTTCCCCAGTGTTAGCAAGGCAATTATTCTGAATATCAGCCCGGCCAATGCTCCTTTGATTTTCTCTTTCACCATCAACCCTTTCCGTACTACCTCACACTTTAATCTAGTTGGTATCTGACACACATAAACATTCTTCTGCTTAGTATAAACAGCCCGTCACGCTTTGACAATATTTCAAGTTGTGTCATCAAGACTTGCAACCACATAAAGTGATAACATACTATATAGTTATATGTATCAAGCACTTATTTTATCAAGCACTTATTTGAGGAAAGCGATGACAGACAAATCACCTGTACCACTTATAGAAAAGGGGCAGATAATTCCAGCATTCACTCTGCCCGGTGCAGATGGAATGCCGCATAGTCCATGGGATTACAAGCAACGAGAGCATCTTTTATTGCTCTTTCCATCCAGTGGTACGACAACTGAGGGGCGTGGCTTCTTACGAGCCTTCGCGCAGGACTACACACGTTTTCGAGATGAACAGTGTGCGACCCTTGCAATCACGCCGGATACCGTTCTCACGAATTTGGAGACGCAGGAAGCACTTCACCTTCCTTATGATCTCCTCGCAGACCCAACTGGCAAGGTGATAACACGCTATACAACATGGGATACGGATACTCATACTGTAACTCCGACACTTGTACTTGCGGATCGTTACGGTGCTTTGTATGAACGCTGGTCGGGAGAGCAGGAAGCAGAGCTACCCACGATTGCTTCATTGCTAGATACACTGGCTTACCTGAACCGCCTCTGCACCCCTTAATTTGCTCATAAAAAAATTCTATAAACCTCCCGTTTGGAAAGAGAGAGACATGACACAACTTCCTTCGCACTGGCATACTGATACCGTTTTTGTTCGCGGTGGACGCGACACACGCGCATCTGGAACGCAAGGGACACCTACTGTTCTACCAATTCATGCCACAACAACTTATCTTCACGAAAATGTAGAGATGCTCGATGCCGCGTTCAGTGGAACAACTGCCGATGGTGAGCCAGCATTCGTCTATGCTCGTCAGGGCAACCCGAATGCGAGTGCGCTGGAAGAGACATTGGCACTGGCTGAAGGTGGTGTGGGTGCGATTGCATTTGGCTCAGGCATGGCCGCTATCTACACTTCATTGCTTGCCGCTGGAGCCGCACCGGGAGCAAAAATCCTCGCCTCGCAAGATATGTACGGCCCCTCGATTGGCCTTTTGCAAAAAATTTTTGCGCCCAATGGTGTTACAATTACGCTTTGCGATCTATGTGGCGAACAGGCAGCAAATACTATCAGAGCCGAGGAGCCAGACATCGTGTTTGTGGAGACGCTTTCCAATCCCCTCGTGAAGCTCGTTGACCTGGACGCACTGAGCAAAGCAGCACACGAAGTCGGTGCAGTCTGTGTTGTCGATAGTACATTTACCACTCCTTATCTTGTAAAGCCCATTGAGCATGGCTTCGATATCGTCGTACACAGCGCAACCAAATATATCAGTGGACATGGGGATAGCACAGCAGGGATTGCTATTAGCGCAAAAAATACACTGCTCGATCAACTCCGGGCCTATAATACCATGCTTGGTGCAATGCTCAGTCCTTTCGAGTCTCACCTGATGCTACGAGGTATCCGCACACTGGCTCTTCGTATGGAGCGGCAATGCGACAACGCCATGCATGTTGCACATTTCCTTCAAGAGCATCCGGCTGTCGAGCGTGTCTATTATGCAGGTCTGGTCGATCATCCACAGCATGCACTTGCCACTCGTCTTCTCGCTCACGGGCAATATGGCGGTCTGCTTTCCTTTGAGCTAAAGGAGCAATCAAAAGAGGCTGTATTCCGCTTTATGAATGGTCTACACCTCTGCCTTCCTGCCACGACACTCGGCGATGTCTTCTCGCTGGTAAGCTATCCTGCGATGTCCTCCCACCGCAATATGACGGTGCAGGAACGACAACGTATGGGCATTTCTGAGGAATGTGTTCGCCTGAGTGTCGGTATAGAAAACATTCACGACATACTTGCAGACCTTGATCAGGCATTGTCGTTATGATTTGCAGGGGCGTAATGATGAAGGTTAACAAATTAGTTCGGGAATTCGTAGACCCCGATTTATCGATAGGGTCACACGGCTCTATCG
>DAIQNC010000619.1:0-2799 GCA_036788655.1 Ktedonobacteraceae bacterium | reverse complement strand
ATACCAGTTTGCCCGAAGCTTCTTATGACTTATGGGAGGAGCGGCGCGGCATTCTCAGCTTCACAACGGCGGCTGTCTATGCTGGCCTGGATGCGGCGGCGAACTTCTCGATGATTTTCGGCGAAGAGGAGTTGATGAACAAGTATCGCAAGGCTGCCCAGGAGATGAAAGATGCAGCTCTGCGCTATCTCTGGGACGAGGAACGCGGTCACTTTTTGCGCATGATTAATGTCGATAAGGATGGCAACATTCAGAAAGACGCAACGCTCGACAGCAGTTTATGTGGCCTTTTTCAATTCGGTATGTTCTCATCGCACGATACGCAGATTGAGCAGACTATGCAGGTACTCGAAAAGACGCTGTGGGTGAAAACTGAGGTAGGCGGCATGGCGCGTTACGAAAACGACTACTACTATCAGTCAACGCATGACCTCTCACTGGCTGAGGGCAATCCATGGTTTATCTGTACGCTCTGGCTCGCACAGTATCGTATCAGTCATGCGACGACACTTGATGAACTGCGCCAGGCTTTACCGCTCCTCGAATGGGCAAGGACACATGCGCTTCCAAGCGGCGTGATGGCAGAGCAAATCAACCCCTTCACGGGTGCGCCCCTCAGTGTCTCTCCGCTCACCTGGAGCCACGCAGAGTATGTGTCAACGGTACGCTGGTATATCGGGCGATATCGTAAGCTTGTGGAAAATAAAGGATAGTCTATGTCGTTAGAACCAGCCACGCTCGAAGGACGTTTTGTGCGACTTGAGCCATTACAACTTCATCATGCGAATGACCTTTACGAGGCGAGTCAAGATCAGCGTATCTGGGCATATATGCCGCTCAATCCGTCTGGCTCATTGGAAGCGATGAATGCGCTGATAGAAAATGCGTTGCGTGAGCAGCAGAAAGGAACGCTGCTGCCCTTTGCAATTGTCGATAGTGCAACAGGTCGTGCCGTCGGTTCGACTCGCTATCTCGATATCAGGCTAGCGGATCGTGGGCTTGAAATTGGTTGGACATGGCTCACTCCTACGGTGCAGAGAACAGGAGTGAATACCGAGTGTAAATATCTTCTGCTACG
This sequence comes from Ktedonobacteraceae bacterium, assembly GCA_036788655.1. GTDB lineage: Bacteria > Chloroflexota > Ktedonobacteria > Ktedonobacterales > Ktedonobacteraceae > JBBQVS01. Next base: position 1,721 of record DAIQNC010000619.1, on the reverse strand, counting down.
TCATGCCTTTGAGTCGCTTCACATGATTCGTGTACAACTCAAGACAGATAGTCGCAATCTCAAGTCGCAACAGGCTATAGAGCGTATCGGTGGAAAGCGTGAAGGTGTGCTGCGTAATCATATGATACTGCCGAATAGTTACACTCGCCACTCCGTCTACTACAGTATTATTGATAGCGAATGGCCTGATGTCAAAGCGATATTGGAAGAGAAGATGACCGCCTATCTGTAGATCGACAATTCATTGTCGGCGTCTTCACGTAAATGCTCATAGTGTGAAGTACGAGATAGGGACAGATGTATCACGTCCGTATTGGTCAATCACATATCCATATAGACGTAATACATCTGTCCTTACCTCGTACTTCACACTATGAGCATTACAGTGATATTGAAGGTGGTCATACATGTTAAACGGGAATCGTTAGTACATTGTGTCCTTCGCGCCCTATTTGTACAAGGTGTGAGACGAAGACTTCCAGCACAAAGGGCTTTTCATAGAGCGGTTGGCGTAGCTCATCCATAAAGAAGATGTGCATACGTTCGCGGCGTCCATTCTGACCACCGGAAAGTGGCTGCATGGGGATAGTCACTTCTGCGGCAAAGCCTTCACCGGGAATATGCACATCGGCCCGTTGCACAATATAGGCATAATTCTGGTAAATGGCGGATCGTACCTCGATATGAACAACTTCGTCTTTTTTGAGAGAACTGAGACCGACTGGTTGCGTTCCCTTCTTTGCGTTACGGGGGGTGGATGGAGTATCGCGCCCCATCAAGTGGATGCGAATAGTATAGCTTTGATTAGGTTGAACGCGAAGTGGCGTCTCAATCAAGGCAGCCGCCGTTGTGCGTTGTCGCTGCTCTCCAACAAAAAGCTGTTGTAACTTGGAGAGAAATGTTTTTTGCGTTGAAGCGTCGAGGTCTGCCTGTGTCGCAGGTACGCGAGTAGGCGTCTTTTTAGGGAATGCAGGGATGAGACCTGTGATACGTGTGCGAAGCGATGGCGGACGTGTTTCCTCAAATGAGCGCGAAGGCGTATCCTGTATCCTATCTTTGTTGAGAGGTTGCTCGATCTGAGAAGCTTGAAGAGCGGATTCCAGAGGTATCGTTTCAAACTGTTCCACATCGGTCGCTTCCGGGGAAATTGCCACAGCTTCTATTTTATATTCTTTGTCTGCTTCATTTTTCGTCGGTTGCTCTTGCTGCGCTATCTCGATGCGCTCGTTCTCTCCTGTATTCGTGTGTGTTGTTTCCTGTATCTCTAAGGTGTCTGCTGATTTCACAGCTTGAGTTGCTTCCTGATGTGTTTGAAGTGCCTGTTGAGCTACAATTTGTTGTACGTCGTGTGTCATATCTGTTGTTTCTTGTAGCGAGATATGCCAGCGTGCAAGTTGCGCTCGAATGGGAACAACAGAGACGGTTGCTTCGCTTGTTTCTCCTGCTTCCCCGGCTTCGCCTGAACTCTGTTCAACATTGCCCTGAACAGCCTCGCGCTCTCCTGTCGTCGAGTGGTAGCCCTTCGCAGCACGTCCTCGTTTCTTTGATGCGATAGATGTAATCTGCTGTTGTAGGGCCTCGCTCATCTCATCGGCATTTTGAAAGCGTTCTGAAGGGTCAGGAGAGATAGCACGTAGTACGAGTTCTTCAGTTCCCCTTGAGATGCGTGGTGTGCGCTCTCGCAGTTTCTGAGCAGGTGTCCGAATCCACGAGGTTTGTTC
>DAIQNC010000618.1:0-2813 GCA_036788655.1 Ktedonobacteraceae bacterium | reverse complement strand
CCTTCTTGTGCAAGTTGACACATGGACAATACCGGCAGGTGTTCGGCCTGTCGCCGATGCTTCGGAGTCTGTTCAAACTTCGGGCGTCCGGGGAGCGCACCCACGCTGTTTTGTGTTACATCGTCCCCCTGTCCTCGTATCTTTTCCTTACCCGACCACGCGGTAAGCATTCCCATCTGTCAGACGTAGCGTAGTCTCAGTGAGCGGCGTACATAATCCGCTACCATAGAAGCGTAGAGAGCAATGGAGCGGATGGCATTTCCACAGAAGCCTACACGTCGTTCAGTCATAGAACAGAGAGAGGGTAACAACCTATGGACCTGGTGAAGCGGTTGGAAGAATATCGAGATCGTGAGAAAGAACTTCAGTGGCAAGGAACCTTCGCGCAATACTTCGAGATTGCCAGCAAAAATCCTGCGGTCAGCCGATTATCTCACGAGCGCATTTATCACATGATTATGGACGCAGGTGTCGAGACCACACGTTCAGGCGATCCACTGTACAAATTTTTCAACCAGGAGATTTTCGGCATCGAGAGGCCGCTCCAACAAATCGTGGACTACTTCCACTCGGCAGCACAACGTTTGGAAGTTCGTAAGCGCGTCCTGCTCCTGATGGGACCAGTTGGTGGCGGTAAGTCCACCATTGTTTATCTCCTCAAACGCGGCTTAGAGGCATATAGTCGCACCCCCGAAGGTGCTATCTACGCCATTAAAGATTGCCCCATGCACGAGGAGCCATTGCACCTTATCCCCAATGAGTTGCGTGCCGATGTCGAGAAAGAATTTGGTCTCTACATCGAAGGAGACCTTTGCCCACATTGTCGCTACATGGTCGATACGCAATATAACGGAAAAATCGAAGATGTTCCTGTAAAGCGCATTGCATTTAGTGAAAAATATCGAGTGGGAGTCGGAACTTTCACGCCGTCAGACCCGAAATCCCAAGATATAAGTGAATTAGTAGGCGGTATCGACCTTTCGACCATTGGCGAGGTCGGTGTTGAAAGCGATCCTCGTGCCTATCGTTTCGATGGTGAACTCAACATCGCCAATCGAGGCATTATGGAATTCGTAGAGATGCTCAAGTGTTTGAGCGGTAATTCACTTATCTTTACACATAAAGGTGTGCGCCGACTCGACTCTTTTGCACATATTGACCATCCAGAGGGTGAGTCCCGTGAAGTTGAGCTTCAAGTCGCAAGTAATACAGGGCTTGAAACTGCAACACATCTCTATCATGCAGGTGTAAAGCCTACAAAGCATGTTATGACGCGACGCGGTTTTGTCTCGAATGGAGCATACGAGCATCGAGCGTTGGTAGTAAACGAAGATGGTGTGCAGGTTTGGAAACGACATGATGAGCTTCAGGTAGGTGACTGGATGGTGCTTCAGAAGGGGCAAAATCTCTGGGGAGAGAACGTTACCTTTGACTGGCATCCAGCAAAGCCAGTATTAGTAAAACGCATACAAGTACCTGAGCAGATGACGCCTGAGCTTGCACGTTGGCTTGGATACCTGATTGCAGAGGGAGATGTGCGTCCTGATGGAACGATTCGCTTCACTAATATTGAGGATGAGTTACGCAATGATTACGTTCATCTGACTGAGCAACTCTTTGGAGTGACGCCTCGGTTATATCCATCTGTTGTGCAGATGAACAATGTTGCTCTGGCAGATTTCATGAAGTACATCGGCTTCCATACTGGTGCATACAACAAAGAAATCCCCTGGTCGGTGCTACAATCCTCGCGTGAGTGCGTGCTAGAGTTCCTCGCTGGCTACTTCGCAGGTGATGGTACTGTTAACCTCGGTGGAAGACTTTCCTGGACAACTGCTTCCGAACGGCTTGCAGAACAGATGCAGATAGTTCTGCTCAATCTTGGAGTGGTCAGCCGTCGTGTGCAAACGCATCAGCGAGCCTCGAAAGATGCACCTTATCGTGATTACTGGAGCATCACCGCAAGTGGCGAAGATGCTGACAGATTAGCGTCTCACATGCGATTGTTACCAATGCGAAAACAGCTTGCCTACGAGAAGGCTTATGCACAACAACCTCGCGCCGGACGTGCTGATATCATTCCTTTCACTGCTGTTTACTGGACAACCATTTCGGACGAACTCCAGAACGTTATGAAGTCAAGGATGGTTGCAGACGGGACAGGCTATCGTGAGCGTGAGGGAGCCTATCAGGTACTTGGTGAAGATTATATCAACCTGCATATGTTACGAACGGGTACGAACATGTGTACCCGTGAGATGGCAACGAAGATACTGAATAAGCTTGAAGGATGGGTTGAGCCACCAACTGGACTCAGTACCCTACTAAACGCTTCACAGTTCTACGATCCCATTGTGTCTATTGAGGATACAGAGGCAGATTGTTGGGACTTGCATGTTCCCGGCTCCAACACTTTCATCTCTAACGGCATCGTCAACCATAACTGTGATGAAAAGTTCCTGTATGTCCTGCTCACACTGAGTCAAGAGCAGAACATTAAAACCGGACGTTTCAGCATGATTTATGCCGATGAGGTGGTGGTGAGCCACACCAACGAGCATGAATATCAGTCGTTTGTGGGCAACAAGAAGTCTGAGGCGTTGCAAGACCGTATTATTCTGGCGAAGGTTCCGTACAACTTGCGCGTCTCCGATGAGGTCAAGATTTACGAGAAGCTGCTCAAACAGAGTTCGCTCAAGAACGTGCATATCGCTCCCTACACGCTCTACATTGCTGGCATCTTCGCTATTCTCACACGTCTGGAGCCATCGAAGAAGGCGGGTATGAGCCTGATGAAGAAGCTCAAACTCTAC
>DAIQNC010000617.1:0-2814 GCA_036788655.1 Ktedonobacteraceae bacterium | reverse complement strand
GGGATCCGCTTTTTCAACCCGATGGCTATGAAAAGACCTTCGCAGAGATGACATCGGAAGAAAAAAGTCGGTGCAGTATGCGGAAAATTGCGGTAGAAAAATTACGGGAGTATCTCGAACAAACAAGTAGGGTGTAATAAATTAGACCCCTACACGCTGAAATTACGCACATCATCATCCCGATAATTCACCCTTTGTAACACCTGCATCGCTTCTTGCCGTCCTTGCTCATCATTCCCATCCAATTCCTTAATCATAAACTCCTTGTATATCCTCAAAAAGTGGTTCTCAAACATCAACGTTCGCTCACAAATACGTCTCAACACACGTCGTTCATCCTCATCCTCTGGAATCAAATAATTCCACTTGCCCCGACACAATTCATAGATATCCTGTACCAATTGTCCCCACTCATCATCGAAATGCGCTTTGTATAATGTGTGACATTCACTTTTTCGTGCGACATACACCTTCGCTTTATACGCCAGTATCGCCGTTGCCGACCATCCAACAAGGCGTATCAGGTCACGTGTACAATGCACTTCACGTCCATCAGGAAGTTTTAATAAGCGAGCATCATAGCCGTAAAATTTGCCCTGCGAGTCGGGATAATCGAGAGGATAGGAAATGCTTCCTGAGCGATGAAACAGATGAGCCGTGCGCCACAGCGAAGAGTGCATGCGGTCTCGTGTCCACGCATTGAGCGAAACGAGCGGAAATTTGTCGCGGATATCTTCTCCTGAAAGCAAGCGGCTCCCATATTTGAAGGTCGGTGAAATGCCCTCAACAAGACTTTGCTCATCTACCAACTCTATATCCAGCTCAAACGTATTTTCAGCAACATATTATTCTCAACCACATAAAAATGCGCTATACTATACATAACTCTTCTATTATAAGGTATCAAACTGTTTCGATACATACCAGTAATACATCAGGAGTCGCCTTATGGCCGCTATCGAACTACTCCATTCCACAGGCATTGAACAGATTGATGGGCTGTTATCGAGTTTCATTGACCTGTGCGAAATGACCTTTCCAGAACGTGTTCGCTGCTATTTTCTGCTCGGCAGTTATAGTGATGGAAGTGCAGTTGAAGATAGCGATATTGATATGGGCGTCCTATTCAAAGAGAATTTTCACGAGGGCGAACGCGACCATTTCAAGCAATTTCTGCATGATTGCAACTTGCTCAGTCCTATTCGGCTCGATATCACTCCCATTGCAGAAACTTCGTATACAGAGGCCACACCAGGCGTAAAAGCTGCTGTTATTCTGTATGGAGAGGACGCACTTGCGAATATCCCACAGCTTCCGCTTGAACGCACACTTCCCTTCACCATCTTCGGCGCATTCCATCATCCCTGGCTTCTGCGTCGCAAAGAACCGCATCTCACCTATCCCCTCGGCTATCCCGACCCCGAAGGCGAGTTCTATGGCTACGAACGCTGGGGTAGCTTCTACGGTGGCAGTAGTTTCGGCCCAGGTATCCGTATCCTCGTCAACAGCGTCACGATGATTGCCAATGCCTTGCTTGGCCTTAAAGCAAATCAGCAGGTTAGAACAAAGAATCACAGCATTTACGACTATAAGAAATACATTGATGACGACTGGACAAGCTACCTTATCAATCTCTATGAGACCTGTAAGACGGAGTGGCGTTATAAGCTACCGGAGACAGAAGAGGATCGTAGCTATTTACGCGACTTATGCAAGCAAACGCTCGATTACGAAAATGCTTTTTTCTCCTATTGCCGTCCCACTCTTCTTACCAATCTCGGTAGTGAAGATAGGCATACACGTCTTCTAGCACTGCAAAGTCTGCAACGGGTCGCTTACATTGGAGATGATTTCGTGGAAGCATTAGAGCCGCTCGTTCAATCTGTTGATGAGGAGGTATGTCAAAAGGCAAAGTTGATTTTGCACACCATCACGGAATAGATGAACAATATAAGCTGTTTCTTCGGAGACCCCGATGTATCGATTCCGTCCCCTTCGGAGACCCCATCGATACATCGGGGTCTCCGAAGAATCGGCTCAAATCACACTTCTACATCTTCCAAAATCAGCAATCCGGTCTCGTCTTCCACTCCGACTACTATTGGAATTGCCTTGCCACCATCTATTTTCATGCAAAATTCCAGATCACGCTCCAACCCGGCATTGCGTATCGACCGTGCAGAATTCGCAACATCCGCGAGTTTCGGCGGCGCATAGGAATGATAGAGTGCCATTCCTGCATATACATCATCGGATATCGTTATCGACGGATACTGGCGTTGCAGTTCCATCGCAAGATAGCCCGCACAGGTCGCATCGTCGAGCGCGAAGTAGTTGGACTCAGCGGCACAGACAATAACGACATTACTTCCATGTTCCTCAGCAATCTTCAATGCATATGAAGTTACAGCATAAGCATTATAGAAGCAACCTGCCAAACGAATACTCTCTGATGGGCAGGCATGGAAGGCGCGAGTGCCATTCGTCGTCGTCAGGATAAGCTCGTGCCCACGCAAGTCTAGTTCCGCAAATTGTGCAGGTGAGTTGCCATAATCAAATCCAGGCAAAGGCAGCGCATGACGCTCGCCAGCAAGAAGACGTGAGGGATGCTTTTGCACTGCATTCTGAGCCTGTTCAAGTGTGTTTGCCGCGAAGACACGCTCAATATGACGTTCAAAGAGGACACTTAACGTTGTTGTAGCACGCACCACATCAATCACAATGTATATATCGTCTGGGTTGCTTTGCACGGCAGCAAGGTCTGTCGGAGAGAAATAAATTTGTACTCGCAATGACTCTATTTCCTACTATAGT
>DAIQNC010000616.1:0-2827 GCA_036788655.1 Ktedonobacteraceae bacterium | reverse complement strand
ATCATGGAAGCATCCTGAAATGTACGGGTCATAATTCATTACACCCCTCTTGCCACAGCACAATGTCTGCAATAATCTACATCTCTTGCAGGTACGCATACGCCATGTTTTCGCTGTTCCATGCGAAGCCGACGTTGCCGAGGCGGTCAACCATGATGATACCGCCTGTGCCTGTGGCTTTTGTGCCAAGCAAAGCAATAGCAGCTTCTGCCGCCTCACGAGCGTTCATGCCTTTAGCAACGAAATCAGCGGCGCGTTTTGCAATCATCAAACGAACGAAATCTTCTCCGTAGCCCGTGCAGGAGATGGCGGCGTTTTCGTCGGCGTAGAAGCCGCAACCGATGAGCGGAGTGTCGCCGATGCGACCAGGGTGCTTGTTGGTGAAGCCGCCCGTCGAGGTTGCACAGGCAAGGTGGCCCTGTGCATCGAGGGCAACGGCTCCCACCGTCCCATGCTTTTCATCTTTGCTCTGGTGTGTTTGTTGTGACCCTACGCCCGTCTCCTGCGACTCGACCCGTGCGGATGTGCTACCAACTTCGCGGCGGTGAATCGCTGGTTCATCATGTTCGTCATGTGGCGAAATGCTCGCAATTTCGCGGCGATGATAGATCGGTTCGTCACTCTGTTGTTTCTCGCGTATCCGCAGCCAGTTATTGTGCTGCCGTTCTGTGAGTAGTTCTCCACGACGACACATGGTGATGCCATTTTCTAGTGCGAACTCTCGCGCACCCGTTCCAACAAGCAGGACATGTGGACTTTCCAGGACGCGACGTGCCAGCGTGACCGGATTCTTGATGCGCTCGATACACGCAACGGCTCCGACTTCAAGCGTGTGTCCTTCCATGATGCTCGCGTCCATCTCGATGTAACCATCTTCATTCAGACATGAGCCTGTCCCTGCGTTATAGTTCGGGTCATCTTCAAGTGCGCGTACAACCGCCTCTACTGCATCGAGTGCGCTTCCACCATTCTGTAAAATTCGCCAACCAATCTCAGCGGCGACACGACATCCTGCATGTGCAGGTGCGACGCGCTCAGGCGCGATACTTCCTGCTCCCCCGTGTGCAACAAGCGCAATAGGCATTATTTTTCTCTCCTCCAGGCAAGATATTTTTTATGTTTTCCCCTTAGTATGCTCACATTTTACGAGATATTGCCATACCTGACCATGTTGTGCCGTGATTTATCACGGCTGTGCGTCGTGCAAGCGGACAGCCGTGATAAATCACGGCACAACATGAGTGCGTTACTGTTATTCGCTGCGTATTGCTCTATCGACGGTGCGTGGTGTTGATTCCAGGAAGTGATCCCATGCGCTGGTCTGCCAGTCGTCAACGGGGTCTTCCATAACATACCATTGTGGAAGGGGAAAGAGCAGGTGTTGGGCGAGGGCATCGACGAATGGCTCATAAGTGCTGCGTATCTGCTTCAATTTTTGCTCATATTGCCCATCAGGGCAGTTGAGTACGATGCCATTTGAGGCGAGCCGCATACGCATCTTCTCGAAATCCGAAGTAGGAAGTCGATTGGTTTTCATGGTCGGAGCGACATTATATGCCTGAGCAAGGTCAACAGCGGCATGACGCGCTATGGCGAAGATGAATTTTGCGGGTTTGACGGGGACGTGATCGACTCCTACCATGATGAGCGCACACACATCCAGGATGGTCGTCAACGCGGCGAGCCACGATTGCCGCTCGTGCTGTGAGCGGTAGTAGGTGAGGACGGGATAAGAGAGGTGACTCTCCAACAGTTCTGTACACCAGTGTTCCCACTGATCAAGATAATCTATCAGAGCCTGTATGTGTTCGCCTTTGCAGTGACGACGCAGCATCTCGCTTGCCGTTGGCGGTGAACCTGCACGTGCATCGAGCGAAGAAACATATGCTTCACGCCTAGAGAACGCCTGATAGATAACAGGAACGTAGCCGATAATGAGCGCAAGGAAGGCGAAGCCTGTTCCAGCCTCTAAGACTACGAAAAGACGAGGCCAGCCTTGCATAGGCGTTACATCACCGAGACCAAGTGTGATGAAGGTTGTGCCGCTCAAATAGAGGTCGGTAAGAAACGTCACCGTCTTCTCCGGGGCGTTCACCTGCGAACCCAGTCCGAATTGTATGAGCGCGAAACCAACCATCAAAATGACAGCCCACAGGAAGAGCAACAGAATGAGTGAGAGCGGCCCGAAGTAGCTCAGGTAAAATTCGCGCCTGTTGCCCGGCTTCATCTTGCGAGCTATAGATGACCAGAGAACCCACAACAAAGCGTAGAAAAGGTGTGCAATGCGTAATCGCCGTGTTACACGACGTGGCAAAACAATCGTCTCAAAGCTATCCTGTAGGACAAGCAGAATAAGTAGTATACCAGCAATAAGTGCAGCAGCAGATAAGACCATTCTCGTATCCCCAAAGATAAATAGACTCCCTGCTTTGCATCATATCACACAATGATGATTGGGAGCATAACAATCGGACGCTTCGTAGTCCCCAATTTATCGATAGGGGCATTTCGGCCCGACCTTATCGATAAATCGGGGACTACGAAGCGTCCGATTGTCGAAATTCATACCCAACATCAGATTAAGCCAGCAGGCGTTGGACGGTATTCAGTAAATCGTCTAGCTCGAAGGGTTTGTTGAGGCTTACTAATTTGCGCTTCTGCACCTCTTGTTCTGGCATGTACGCGCTCATGATAATGGTTGGTGTGTCGTCTATCTTTGGACGAATCCTATCATAGAGTTCGATGCCGTTCATGTAGGGAAGGCGATAATCGGTGATGAAGAGACGTGGTTTCACCTCATCGACGATATGCAAGGCTTGTAAGCCAT
>DAIQNC010000615.1:0-2835 GCA_036788655.1 Ktedonobacteraceae bacterium | reverse complement strand
AGCTGGCCGCCGTATTAAATGCCAGTGCCGACCCGACATTGCTTTGCCCAGCGGGATTGAGCGGAAGCCAATGTTGCGTGCGCTCAATGAGATAAAGGAGCAGCATACCGACAACACTGAAAACAAGCATGTCGATGGTGTAACGTACCCATCCATGTTCCTCGTTTTCATTCACTCCTGATATACTATATAGGACACGCTCGACTGGCACGAGCGCGGGAGAGAACCAGGTGCGGTCTCCCTTGAAAACATGATAAATGTACAGGCCAAAGGGTTTTGTGATTAACAGCACAATAGCCAGGAAAATCACAACCTGTGCGACACTATTCACAGTAACAGCCATAATTGCATTTCCCTCGCTTACTACGACACACGCTTAAAATCGCTCCGGTGCGAGTAAGGCGATAAACAGGTAGACAAGGATTGCCAGTGTGACAATCCCGACAAGAATGTATTCAATGGGAGTATTCATTTCATTGCTCTCTTTCTTCCTACAGCCGATCACAGCCATAAGTAAAGGCAATAAGTGCTAACAAGCATACAATGGTCACAGCGACCGCGATAACGTCAAGCATGCAAATTCTCCTCCGAAGATGAGTAGTCGGGTGCGAAAGCAGCGTTCTAGCTACTGACAATTGTTCTTTCATCTCGTCGTTGAACGGCCTCAGCCGCAAGGCGCAGAAGTGCATCCATCGGAAACGGCTTGGGAAGGTAGGCAAGCGGATGAAATTCTGCCATGCGACGCGGACTTACTCGTACCGCCGAGAGTACCACCACAGGCAGTTTTTGTTCATCACTGTCGATACGCTGTGCAAGCAAGATACCTTCTTCCTGTGCAATCCGCAGGATATCCCAACCCGTTTTATCAGGCAGATTGATATCCAGAAAGATGAGGTCAAAGGTAGATGTTCGCAGGTAGCTCAATGCCTCCTGCACATCTCCTGCTATAGCCACATCGTGTCCACGAATGCGAAGGTTGCGCTCAATCAAATCACGAAGAACCTCATCATCCTCAACCAGCAAGATACGTGCGCCTGCTGTGAGTGTTTCGCTCTGCACCGAACTACTTGTGTTCATTACGTCCTTCCAATCTCGTAAAGTGAGAAGTGCGGCGTCCGCCGCTCTGTGGCCCGCGCCTTCTTTCACCTGAAACTTAGTGTAGTACCAGAGGAGTAAATACCCGTTCCGAAGATGCTGAAATTTCCTCAAAAATAACTCAAGGTTTTCGTAGAGACACGATTCATCGATAGTTCCGTACATCGATAAATCGTGTCCCTACATTTCGTTGAAGCGATAGCCGACGCCGGGTATGGTGAGGATGAATTGGGGTTGATCGGGGATTGGCTCGATTTTGCGACGCAATTGAGCAACATAGACATGCAGGCTATGCTCCCGACTATGTGCATCGGCTCCCCAGACCTGAGTGAGCAACATCTGTCGCGTGAGAATTTTGCTGCGATTGGTCACGAAGACCTTGAGTAAATCATATTCAGTGGGGGTCAGTTGAACCTCTTGCTCGTTGACTCGCACACATCGCAGTGAGAAGTCAATGAATAACGCACCAGAATGAAAATGAGGCTCCGTTCCCATCTGAATCTGGGCCATATGGCGGAGCGCGACACGGATACGTGCCAACACTTCGTCTATACCAAACGGTTTGGGGATGTAGTCATCGGCTCCCAGATCGAGTGCCTGCACCTTGTCGCGTTCCGTGCCTTTCACCGAAAGCACGATAATCGGAACGTTCGATTCCTTCCGTACCTGACGACACACATCCAGTCCACTCATGCCGGGTAGCATCAGGTCAAGCAACAACAGGTCTGGCTTATGTTGCGCGTTCAACATGAGACCCTCTTCACCGCTTCGTGCCGTAAAGACTTTGTAGCCATGAGCCGAGAGGCTCCGTTGTAAGGCGCGTACAATCTCTACCTCGTCATCAATCACGAGGATATATGCACCGCTCCTACTCATAAAGAACCCCTTTCAGCAGAAGCAACGGACTGTGCGGTGGGTAAAATGGGCAGTGTCACTAGAAAAACGGCTCCGCCACCCTCACGTGGCTCTGTCCAGATACGTCCTCCATGCGCCTCCACCAGTCCTTTACACACCGCAAGTCCCAGACCTGAACCTGTCGTCGGATAGTTTGGATTACGCGCATTGCCGAGAACGCGATAAAACTTGTCGAACACATGCTCACGATCAGCAGCAGGAATGCCTGGGCCACGATCCGCCACACGCATCACTACCTCGTCTTTCTTGCGTTCCACGCTCACCTCAATAGGCAACTCCACAGGAGTATAGCGAATAGCATTCTCAATCAAGTTGGTAAGTACTTGGTCAATTTGCAGATAATCCAGCTCTACCGGGGGCAAATCATCAGGGATATATGTCTGGATAGGATGATTCTGCAACAAAGAGCGCATACGTCCCAGGACATCGTGAATGACTTCGGAAAGATCGTACAGTTCCTTCTCTGGCTTGATAGCCCCATCTTCGATACGCGACATGTCCAATAAATTACCGACCAGACGATTGAGTCGATCAGCCTCACTTTCAATCGAACGGGCGAAGCTACGTCGTGCTTCATCATCCCATTGCACATCTACCTGTAACAGAGAGCTTGCCGCCGCTTTGATTGAGGCGAGCGGAGTTCGTAAATCGTGCGAGACGGACGAAAGTAACGCTGCACGTAGCGCATCGGTACGCTGTAAAATCTCAATACGTAAATTCTCTCGCTGCAAACGCACACGTTCGATGAGCGACGCGGCCTGATCTAAAAAAGTCCAGAAAAAGGCGGATTGTGTATCGGAAGAATACTCTCCCTCCTGCATATAT
>DAIQNC010000614.1:0-2837 GCA_036788655.1 Ktedonobacteraceae bacterium | reverse complement strand
GATGTCGAGTCCCTAACAGGCTCTAGTAGTGCGTCATATTTGGCAGTTTCAATTGGTGCGCTCTGATACACCTACCCCGATACCGATTTCGCTAGTAGAAATACGTAAGGGTATTTCTGGGTACCTTCCTATACAATTGCGCCCTTTCCTTATCAGCATTGCCTCACTTGTTGGTGGAAAATTATCTACCTGTTTTCATGCTTGTGTGATGCCGATAAGGATTGCTATACTTGCTTGAGCAAGGTCTATGCCTTCTAATGTAAGGCGAGTAGAGCCTTTAAGCCATATGAGTATCGGTCATTGCGCTCATTAAACGTGCGAGTGCATTGAAACGTGCTGTTTCTGCGTCTAATTTGCTCATATAGAATACGAGTTTTCACAAATATAACATCCAACAGTAAAACGAATTGTATGGTTGGACAGGGAAGCTCTCTTTGTTGCATACATGAGTACAGTAATAAGCATCGTTAAGAAAGGTGTATCAATGGTATTAGTCATCAACAGTAATATCAGGCATGAGCCGGTTAGTAACCCGGACGTGCTTCCTCTACAGCATGATAGTTCGCTACTGGCATCTGGAATTCTGGTTCGATCCCGACTTCAAGAGCAAGAGGTGCAGAAATGGGCATAGGCCGTGTAAAGAGAATACTGCTTTTGCTTGAACGTGCCTCCTATCGCATCATCGTTGTTCCTCTGATAGCCTTCCTCCCTGCACCACTAGCTTATGGCATAGCATGTCAGCGTAGTGCATTGCGTTACTTGTTAGATACGCCTAAGCGTAAAGAGATTATGCACTGCCTCGAACGTGTCTTAGGAAATCAATTGACCACCGAGGCACGCACCCGCACAACGAAGGACATTTTTCGTCTCCGTTCTTGTCTACCTGTGGATCAGACCCGTATAGCCGGGAAGGGAGAGGCACTGGCGAAGCTCGTAGAGATGCGCGGCCTGGAACATATAGAGGCCGCACTTGCTGGCGGCAAAGGGGCAATCATATGTGTCTCACACTTTGGTGGCTTTAACTGTGGCCTTTCCTTGCTGGGGGCGCGTGGCTTTCCAATTACGCTTGTTGGTCGCTGGGCATCCAATAACGTTGAACATAGACAGTCTTCTTTATCACGCCTCTTCTATCGCCTGACTGTGCAAAAATCGTTGGCACGCCACCGCCGTCGGACGAATATTGAGCCTCTGGGACAGGTAGGAGTAGCTGTCCAGGCTGCCAGAGTGCTGCAACAAAATGAATTGATCGTTATAGGAATAGATGCGCCAGCACTTGATGCAGACCGCCAGCGAGCAGTGCCGATGGATTTTTTGAATGGGCAGGCTCAACTTATCCCTGGAGCTGCTACAATTGCTCAACTGATAGGCGCACCCGTGCTGATGATGTTTATACGGCGTTCGCCAGACTGGCACCATCAGGTGCTGGAGATTACACCGCCGATATCTATGGATGGCGATGTTGTCACCGCCTTCAAACGTTGTTTAGCTGTGGCGGAATCTGCCATTCGCCAGACCCCTTCCCACTGGGCGTATTGGAATGTCCGTGACCTGACTACTCTGGGACTGTTACCCGAAGAAACTGTACAGGATAGCCAGCAGCAGGAGAAGAAAAACCTCACTGCAAATATATCTTGAGATGCTGTCTGGCACGTTTCTGAATGATTGATGTCAAATTTGACGGGGTGGATTTATTCCACCCCGTTTAATATTGAAGACAAGTGCTGTTGAATGTTTGAATAATACTATAGTGAAATAGAGAAGAGATTATTGCGTTGCACCGATATGTTCTGAGATGACCAGGTTATTCCATGCAATATCCTCATGTTGATGAGGATGAAAGCCATGTATTCTGACTCTTTTGACTACTGTGCGCCCATTCATCGATTCTTGCACGATCATCTTTAGCACTCGCCACCCATCTCGAAACGTGCGAAATTTACTTATGCCGTGAATGCGAGCGTGTTCAAAACTCGGCACCTCTACAATCTCGAGGTTTGCCTTGCAAACACGTAAGTGAAGCAATGCCTCAATCTCAAAGCCAGTGCAGTCAACCTCGAAGAAATCGAGACAGTCTTTCCAGAAGGCATTAAAGCCGCAGAACATATCGGTGAAGTGCGCCCCGAAAAGCAGGTTCGCAATCCAGATAAGCCCACGACTGCCGAACCGCCGCAGATTCGTAATATCAGAACTACCACCATCGCCGATAAAGCGTGACCCCTTCGCAAGATAGGCACCTGCCAGTAGTGCTTCGACAAAACGCGGCAGCTCGTCCGGATTGCTCGATCCATCTGCGTCCATCATCACGATGATATCGCCAGTGACTGCTGCAAAACCTGCATGTAGTGCTGCCCCTTTACCACGTCGTGAGGTCTCCGTATGTATGATACGAATGGTTGGTAACAATCTACGAGCTGCCTCTTCGGTAGCATCAGTTGAATGATCATTGACCAGTATTATCTCATGAACCCAATCGGGGATGCGTGGGAGCAGATATGGCAAATTCTCGGCCTCATTATGGGCTGGTATGACAATGCTTACTCTCGCTTGTCTGTACTTTGCCACGTCTAGTGCATTCTCTTCAGGTGCAATCTTCATGAATTACAGTCCTCCGCTTTTAGCTTTCCATACGACTATACCATAGTATTTGATGCTAGACATGCGGAAAAGTGCTAAGATTTTTCCTCAATAAAACGGCGTAATCGTTGTGCGAAACTACAGAAATAGACCTGTTTCCGGCTACCAGAATTATCCATAGGGCGTTCACTACTGTATTGAAAAACCATTTGGTAGAGCTTCTGGTCAACGATAGTGCGCGTTCTACCCGTAGAATTGAGAAC
>DAIQNC010000613.1:285-2847 GCA_036788655.1 Ktedonobacteraceae bacterium | reverse complement strand
AAATGATGAGCAATGGCGAGCAATGGCTCTTGAATCAGTCAATAAATATATGCCAGAAAATGACAAGCTGAATGGGGACGCGCAACAGGAGTTTGCGAAACGCCTCTATTATTGTCAAGGCGATGTTGACGACGAGAAGGGCTATCATAAACTCTCAGACCTGCTTGATAAGCTCGACAAAGAGCAGGGAACGGGGGGAAATCGCATTTTCTATCTCTCGACACCACCAGAGCTAGATACCACCATTGTAGAAAACCTCGGTAAGTCTGGCCTTGCACAACCAGAGTGGCAACAGGGACCGAATGGACATGGCTACACGCGCCTGATTACGGAGAAGCCCTTTGGTCACGACTTGCAATCGGCACAGCAGCTTAACAGTGAAATTGGCAAATACTTTCGTGAAGACCAGATATTCCGTATCGACCACTACATGGGCAAGGAGACGGTACAGAATATCCTTGCTTTCCGTTTCTCAAATAGCATCTTCGAGCCATTGTGGAATCGCAACTATATCGACCACGTGCAAATTCTCGTTGCGGAGACACTGGGTATCGGCTCACGCTCAGAATATTATGAGACGGCAGGAGCGATCCGTGACATGGTGCAAAATCACATCATGCAAATTCTGTGCCTGACCTGTATGGAGACGCCTGATGCATTTGATGCCGACGACATTCGTACTGAGAAAGTGAAGCTGATAAAGGCTATTCCGCTTCCCACCGAGGAACAAGTAGCGAAGTACGTTGTACGTGGACAATATACGGCAGGTGTTGTAGATGGCAAACCACAGGTAGGATACCGCCAGGAGAAGGGTGTCAATCCAAACTCTACAACAGAGACGTATGTTGCGCTGAAAATGTATATTGAGAACTGGCGGTGGGCTGATGTCCCCTTCTACATTCGTACTGGAAAATGTCTGCCATCTCGTAGCACTGAGGTAGTGATCCAGTTCAAGCGTGTCCCCCATCAACTCTACAATCCAGAGGAAACAAAAGGCTTAACGCCCAATCGTCTCACGCTCCGCATTCAACCTGATGAAGGCATATCGCTTCGATTTGGCGCGAAAGTTCCTGGAGCAGCAGAGAATCTCGCATCAGTCAACATGAACTTTACCTATAGTTCGGCCTTCGGTATTCAATCGCCGGATGCTTACGAACGCTTGATTGCGGATTGTATGCTTGGGGACTCGACGCTCTTTATACGCCGCGACGAAATTGAGACATCATGGCGCATTATCGACTGTGTTACCTCTGCATGGAAGAATATGCCTACAAACGTCTATCCTTACGCCGCAGGAACGTGGGGGCCAAAAGAGGCGGATGAACTTATTCAACGAGATGGACGAGAGTGGGACAACCCACAAGTGTAAAGTTGATATTATTCAGACTGCCGAAGAAGGCTACTCCCGTTAGAGAGTAGCCTTCTTCGTACATTATTCTATATCAGTGAATGGATTACGGATTGTTGCGATCCGGGTTGAGCGTCTGGTCTACCTTCTGTTCAGCGTTACCGAGTGTGGACTGGGCAGTGCCACTAACCTGTTTAGCGTCACCTTTTGCCTCCATGTCGGTATTACCTGTTACTTGTCCGACCTTCTGCTGTACCTTGCCAGCCGCCTGATTCACTTTTCCTTTCAGAGTATTCTCTTGTCCCTGTGTTCCCAGGTCTTTATTCTGTTCGTCCATGTTAAAATCACTCCTTTTCCAGTCTGTTCGTCACACTGTGTGACGATACATACTCTTGCGAGCGGAAGAGAGTACGCTTGTTATCTATGCGTTGACGGGACACCGTAGTCCCTCTGCTTCTCGGTACGTACCGGAAAGCGATCAAACGTATTCTCCAGCAATCAACACTAATAACACTCTTCACAGGGGTGAAATGGATACAAGTTGTAGGGCTGTGATATGCTTTCAGAATTCTAAATGTTTTTCAAGTCATAAATATAAGGCTGGTGATACATGTGGTTGATAGCAATGAAAGGATATGCTGGAACTGGTAAAAGTGCGTTGAGTCGTGCGCTCAGTAGAGAACTTGGCTGGCCCTTGATTGACAAAGACGATGTAAAAGACCTGCTAGATGGTCAGTCTTCAGTAGCAGGTAGTCTAGCATATGATATTATGTTTCACATTGCTCGTTGCCAACTATTACAAGGGTTGAGCGTCATCTGTGATAGTCCACTCACAGGGATTGTTGCCTACGAACATGCTCAGACTATTGTGAAGGAAGCCCATGCTTCATTAGGTGTCATTGAATGTCAGTGTTCGGATCCGTTACTTTGGGAGCAACGTATCAATAGTCGTAAGATTCTTCATCTTCCAGCACATCATCAGACGGATTGGAATGCGTTTCAACGTTTTCTAAAGCAGCCTCATATACAAGCAAGCTACTCAATAGCTCATCCCCATATTATTGTCGATACTGTACAACCACTTCACGAGTGCTTGAAAACAGTTCTCGTATGGCTAGAGCAGCTTATGTAAGCTACAATAACATTTTTCGCAGCGATACAGGGCTACAATGATATATCTTCACGCCAAATTAGGAACCCTGTAGGGGCGTCAT
>DAIQNC010000613.1:0-252 GCA_036788655.1 Ktedonobacteraceae bacterium | reverse complement strand
AGAGAGATGCTCATACCCAGACGGGCGCAATGAATGACGCCCCTACAGGGTTCCTGTTTAGCTTCTAAAAGTTCATGAATTGGACAATGATGAGGTACAATTGCCTCTCTGTATTTAGCTAACTTAGAAGTTGCTCCATCTGTGACAGGTACGACTCAAACAACTGGAATGCCTCACGCACAGGCTCCGGTGAAGTCATATCGACACCTGCTTTTTTGAGCAGTTCGATACTGTAGTCAGAGGAGCCGGAGC
>DAIQNC010000612.1:738-2854 GCA_036788655.1 Ktedonobacteraceae bacterium | reverse complement strand
CGCGAATTGGCTTCTGCTCAAGCGCGGCCTTGCAGAAGCGATGAAAGGCCATGTCGGGTCGCTGGCGCGGCCCGTAGACCGTGAAGTAGCGCAGCGAGACCGTTGGCAGACCGAAGTTGTGAGAATAGAGTGAGCAGAGATGCTCCGCCGCTAATTTCGTCACACCATAGGGAGAGTATGGGCGCGTCGGTGCTGTTTCGGTAACGGGAAATGTATCAATATCCCCATAAACAGAAGACGACGAGGCATAGACGAAGCGTTTGAGTGACTTCGAGAGCAACGCCGCCTCTAACAAACGTTGCGTCGCCAGTATATTCCAATCGACATACCGTGAAAATTCGCTACCCCAACTGGCACGTACCCCTGCCTGAGCCGCCTGATGAAAGACCCAATCGACGCCCTCGAACAATTGCGAAAGCGGCATCCAGAGCAGGTCTGCATCGAGAAAGGTGAACTTGTGCATCGAGCGCAAATGCTCAAGGTTGCGCTCTTTTATCTCTCTTGAATAGTAATCGGTGAAGCTATCGACTCCACATACCTCATGCCCATCATGAAGCAGGCGTTCCGCGAGATGCGATCCCACAAACCCTGCTACCCCCGTTACAACACATCGCATAGCTGATTTTTCCTTCATTTTTCGTTATCTGATGAACGTTCGTGGGTGGTTACGGGGTGTAATGAATTATGCCCGTACATTCCAGGATGCTCCCACGATTCCTTGTTGCAAACCATTTTCCTACGCAGCAATGTACGGGTATAATTCATTACACCCTTACAAGCTCGCGTTCTCTCTTCTCGACGCGAATACCCATGAATGACTCGTACATATGCTGGCATTGCTCTAAAAAGACGGGCCAGCTATAGTGTTCCTGCGCGAATTGTTGACCGCGCACTCCAAGTTGCCGCGCCCTCTGTGGGTCGCGTAACAATGTCAGTGCGCCGTGTGCCAGTCCCTCTGCCGTTGCAGGGACAAGTTGTGCAATATCCTCGTTCAACATCTGTGTATGCGAAAGAATATCGGTAGCGAGTACAGGCTTTCCTGCTCGCAAGTAGGTGTACAATTTGAGCGGCGTATTGGTTCCCTTGCTGCGTGGACTGAGCAAAATATCTGCCAGTGCCATGTAGCGCGGCATCTCCTCTGTTGGTCGCTTACCCACAAATCGCACGTTATTGGCAATACCGAGTTGCTCTGCCAGCGTCTGATAATACGCGACCTGCTCCGCTCTGCCGCCGACCAGTACGTAACGCGCATCTGGTCGCTCCTGCACAACCGTTTTAGCACTCTGTAACAACAGGTCGATGCCCTGATAGCTCTCCAATGTACCTGTATAGAGCAGCAATGGCTCCGTTCCCAGCCCTAATTGCTGGCGAAGCTGTGTTATCTCATCGTCGTCTGGCGTCGCCATCTCCTCGTCAACGGCGACATTCTCGATCATATAGAGAGGTGTTTCGGGTGACATACGCCGTGCCGCACGTTCGATATCGGGGCAGATAGCGAGAGCTGCATCCGCGTTATGCACCATCCAACGCTGTACAGACTCGACACAGCGAATGAGCCACGTATTCTTTGTAAAGTCTGAACTGACAATCTGCTGCGACAGGTCGGAGTGCATAAAGTACAGGTGGCGGCATCCGAAAAGCGGTGCGAATATGTTGCCAAGCAACCCGGCCTCTTCATGTGTAAAGATGTAGTCGTAATGCTTCTTTCGCAACAACGACCACGCCCTGACCGCCATCAACATATCAAATGGCACTTTTGCCAGCGATGGCCCTACCTTCACCTCTTGAATGAACGGAAGCGACGGAATGCGGAAAAGTTGCATTCCTGGCATGTCTACCGATGTCCCCATTGGATACGCCAGCAAGTCTACCGTATGCCCCAGCTCACCGAGAGCCTTGATATGATAATAGACGCTGAACGGAACACCACGCGATTCCATAAAAGGTTGTGGCGAAAGCATCAAAATGTGCATAAACAATCTTTCCCAATAATGGATATTAACAAATGGAACTTCGTAGAGCCTCGATTTATCGATTGGCTCATCCCTGCACCAGAGCCAATCGATCCACCAAGACTTCGTAGAGCCTCGATTTATCGATTGGCTCTGGTTTATAT
>DAIQNC010000612.1:0-728 GCA_036788655.1 Ktedonobacteraceae bacterium | reverse complement strand
ATTCAGCAGTCGGGTATGGTCGGGGCGATCCCTTGCGGTCGCCCTGGCAAGCCCTGACTATCCAGCATCAGGTATCAAGGTCCATCATGACGCCCCTACAGGTTAGGCGACAATCGTGTTGCCAAACCAGAAGCCTTTGTCGGCTGTCGGGCCGTTGTCGTCGCCGGGGCGGAACTGACCACCGATGCGCCCATTGTGGCTATCGAAGGCGGTTCCTTGCAGACGGAACTCTGTGCCGCCCATGTTGATGTAGAAGATGAGGACGTTGTTTTTGTTGAGTCCGCTCAGAACAGGGACACAATTGCCAACGCTTACACAGTAGGTTCCAGAGACCCCATTGTTCGCGCCCTGTTGCAAAGTCAGAACGCCGTGATACTGTGTACCTTTATGTGTGCCAGAAGCGACAACGGCCTTGAAGTTCCAGGAGCCAGTGAAGGTCGCAACGTTGCCAGTGCGAGCTTCCCATGAGCCAGTGGATGAGCCGAAGGTATATGTGCCGAAGAAGGCAGGTGTGGCATGACCGCCAGGATGTGAGTAGTACGCACCCGTTGCAATAATACTGGGCAGTCCATCAACATGGAAATTCATGGTGAGCGAGACATGGATGCCATCGCTTGTGCTACCCTTGACGTTGACACAATGGCTGTGGTCGATATTCAGGCCACAAATCTGACCATCAATCACGTTGTTGCCCTCAACGGTGAGCGCGAGTTGACCTGTGATATAAG
>DAIQNC010000611.1:0-2859 GCA_036788655.1 Ktedonobacteraceae bacterium | reverse complement strand
GACAGCCTGACCATCTTTGATTGCGGCATTGGTCGAGGTCTCATAAATGGCTTTGCCACCGAAACGGCTCAAGTCAACTTTGGTATCGGCGGCAATGATGACGACATCAGCCGCTCGAATTTCTGCCTCGGTCAGCTTGTTTTGTGCGCCTACTGACCCCTGTGTTTCCACTTTGACATTGTGTCCGAGTGCCTTCGCACCCTGTTCGATACCTTCGGCTGCCATGAAGGTGTGCGCTATGCCCGTAGGACATGAGGTGATTGCAACAATGTTTGCCATTTTGCCTGTTCCTTTCCTGTTGTGATGAAAAAAAGCGTAAAAAAGATAGAGTGAGTCAATGCAGATACAATCCTGCATTGAGGGATGGGGAGAACAAACTACTGGGTGACACTACGAAAAATACGAGGTTTTGTCTCAATCGAGACCTGTGGAATGTATGCTTGCAGCACATCAGACGTGGGCAGGTGTGCGCCGACGCGAGTGATTGTGCCGAGTGAGAAAGCAGTGGCGAGTTTCGCGCAATCCGGTAAGCTCAGGTGACGAAGTTGACCTGCAAGTAGCCCTGCGACCATCGCATCCCCTGCTCCGACGGTACTCTTCACGACAACCGATGGGGGAACTGCAATGAACGTGGAATTGGCGTCGATGAACATTGCGCCGCGTTCTCCCATCGAGACAACGACTAGTTGGATGTCGTATTTGAGCAGTTCACGGGCCGCTTGCTCTATGGACGCTTCGTCCGTAAGCGTTGTGCCTGTCAATTGTTGTAGTTCGTCGATATTCGGTTTGACGATAGTTGGCCCTGCCAGCACACCTTCGTGCAGAGCCTCTCGACTGGTATCCAGGATCACGCGCTTGCCATGTGCTTTGAGCGACTTGATAATCGTGGCGTAGGTTGTTACTGGAACGCCCAACGGGAGCCTTCCCGAAAGTACAAACCAGTCACAGGTTGTCGTGAGTCGCTCAATGGTTGAGTCGAGCATGTCCAGAGCGTTCGCTGGTGGCTGGAGACCCGGCATATTGATATCGGTGGTCTGCTGATTGACGGCATCGACGATTTTGACGCCGATACGTGTGCTACCTGGAATGCGGATAAACTGGTCGTCGATACGCTTGCTGGCGAAGAATTGCTCGAAGAGAGCGGCGTTTTCTCGCCCAAGAAAGCCCGTGACGCTACAGCGAATGCCGACATCCGCCAGAAACGAAGCGACATTGATGCCCTTGCCACCTGCGTCGAACTGCATGGTCTGCGCGTAGTTGACCGTGTTCGGCTGAAAATGGTCTACCCGTATCGTCTGGTCTATCGCAGGACTGAGCGTGACGGTTGCAACAGTTGTTGTGGCGGTGCTATTTGCGCCATCGGTAGGATTGTTCATAGCCCTCTCACCTCTGCTGCTGTGCGACATTGTAACGCTCGTTGTGCCAGTTGCTGCATATCCGCGAACGAGTGGACGCGAATGCTGGCTTTGATTGCTGCGATACTGGGAATACTCACGCTGAGTTCTGAGACGCCAAGTCCTGCCAGGATAATTGCGCCCTGTGCGTCGCCAGCGAGACCACCACACACGCCAACCCACTTCCCATTGCGTTGCGCGGCCTTCACCGTGCTATCTATCAATTGCAAAACGGCAGGATGCAGCGCGTCGGCCTGTTTTGCAAGTTGTGGATGTAAGCGATCCATTGCCAGCGTGTATTGCGTCAGGTCGTTTGTGCCGATGGAGAAGAAATCGACCTCACGCGCCAGCGCATCAGCAATCAAAGCAGCCGAAGGCACTTCAATCATGATGCCAAGCGGAACCTGTGGAGCGTTTAACTCCTGACGAACCTGCTCTGCCGTTGCATGTGCCTGTGTCCAGTCTTCGAGTGTCGCAACCATCGGGAACATGATGCTGATTGGCCCGTAGGCGGCGGCACGATAGAGGGCGCGTAGCTGTGGAATAAACAGGTCAGGTCGTGCGAAGCAGAAACGGATGCCGCGAATACCCAGGAAGGCGTTATCCTCTTTCGGAATATTGAGATAGGGAACCTCTTTATCGCCGCCGATGTCGAGCGTGCGGATAATTAGTGGACGCCTCTGCATAGCCAGTACCATGTCGCGGTACGCCTCGAACTGCTCCTTTTCGTCCGGGGCAGAGGTGCGACCCAGAAAGAGTAGTTCCGTTCGCATCAAGCCAACGCCTTCCGCCCCGGCTTCAACCGCCTGTGGGGCGTCATTCGCGCTGTTGATGTTCGCCGCGACTTCGACGCGATGCCCGTCAAGCGTGAGAGCATGTTCAAAGCGGCTCACATTCGCCGCTTCCTGAACACGTTGCAGGTAGCGTTGTTGCTGCTGTGCTGACTCGATATCTGTATTATCCGGTTTCAGATAGAGTGTGCCACTTGCACCATCGAGGATGCACGGTGTGCCATCAGTCAGCGAAAGCAGTTGCTCACCTGCTCCCACGATAGCAGGAATGCCCAGCGAACGAGCTAGAATAGCCGTATGCGAGGTCGGGCCGCCCTTTGCTGTGCAGAAACCGAGAATGGTTGCCGGGTCGAACATGGCTGTATCGGATGGCGTCAGGTCGTCGGCAATGAGGATAATCGGTGTGCTGGATGATGTAATGCTGCCCTCGGTTGCGCCTGTCAGGAAGCGCAGGACACGCTGTCCTACATCGCTCAGGTCAACGGCGCGTCCGGCAATAATAGGGTCGTCGATGTTTCGCATCTGCGCCACGCGCTCGTTGATGACCTGTTGCCAGGACCATGCCGCGCTATGTCCCTGATAGATACGTACCACTGTCTGCTGAATGAGCGAGGCATCGTTGAGGAGTTCGGCATGGACGCGAAAAATGGCGGCCTTCGCTGCGCCGAGCCGCT
>DAIQNC010000610.1:0-2878 GCA_036788655.1 Ktedonobacteraceae bacterium | reverse complement strand
GTCCATGAAGAGATAATGGTCGCCATCCTGATACTGATAGGTGACATTCGACTGGTCGAGGTACAAACGCTTGAACTTTTCACCAGCATCACACGTGCGGTCAAAGATTGCTCCAGTTCGCAAATTCTTGACCTTGAGTCGCACAATCGCGCCCCCACGTCCAATCTTCACATGCTGCCATTCCAGCACACTACACAATTGATTTTCAAATTCTATCGTAATACCCTTTTTCAGGTCGCCCGTTGAAATCATTGGAATATTCCTCTTGCTTGTATCCTTTATAACAATATTGAAATTTTCGTAGGGGCGTTATTCTATAACGCCCTACATACCTACATAGAATGCAGCCCGGACGTAATGCAACCAGGGCGTTATAGAATAACGCCCCTACGAAGGTTGTTCGTCATTAGCGGTTTATAACGAGAGTAGTTGGAGATTGCGTCAAAACTTCGGCTCCATCTTCTTTCAGCAACACACAATCCTCAACACGTGTACCACTCCAGCCTTGAATATACACCCCCGGCTCGACGGTGACAACTGTGCCAACAGGAAGTGGAGCGTCTTCCGGTGCGCGAGCAGAGAGATTCGGCCCTTCGTGTATCTGCAAGCCGACGCCGTGTCCCGTGCTGTGAACATAATATTGATCCAGTCCTTCCATTGCCAGTGCCTCACGTGCAAGTGCATCTCCTGCTTTCCCGGAAATGCCAGCACGTAGGCCAGCTTCACACACCTTCATCGCATGGAGTACGGCATCATAGACTTCGCTCATTAGTGCCTCTTTTGGCTCACCCAGACAAATCGTGCGCGTCATATCGGCACAATAGCCCTTGTATCGCGCTCCCATATCAATCGTGATAAGTTCACCGCGCTCAATACGACGCTCACCCGGTACAGCATGGGGCATCGAGCCATTAGGCCCAGAAGCAACAATTGCTGAAAACGAAGGGCCATCAGCCCCTAACTCGACCATCTTGCGCGTAATCTCCATCTGCACCGATTTTTCTGTCATCCCCGGTTGAATCCACTGGCAGATATGAGTGAAGGTATCATCGGTAATCGCAATGGCCTTTTTGAGCAAGTCTAGTTCATGAGCATCCTTGACCTCGCGCAATTCGCTAATCACCGTCTGCTCGAAAGGTACAAGCGTGTATGCGCCCTCGCCAGCCTTCGTGAACCGCTCATATTCGGCATAGGTGAGCGAGGGCGACTCGAAGCCTATCTTCTTCCAGCCATGTGTCTGAGCCAGCGTTGCAATAGCGGGTGCATACTGACGTGACTCAGGCACAAGCACAGTCCAGCCGTTCGCCTCGTTCGTCGCAACCTCTTGATAGAGCGGATTTGTCAGCACGAACTGTTGTTGCTGGTCAATGAGCAACATACCTGACCCTTCAGTATCATCGTTGAGCCAGCCACTCAAATACGAACGGTTCTGTGGCTGCGTCACTAAGAAGGCGTCAATGCCCTGTTCTTTCATCCATGTCCGAATACGATTTATACGCTCCTGGCTCATATATACCCCTGTTCTATACGTTCTACACATATACCTGTAAATGGCCTACTATAATCTTTCACGTTCATAATCCATCGCTTCGTAGACCCCGATTTATCGATGGGGTCTCCTTGCTTCGACCCCATCGATAAATCGGGGTCTACGAAGCGATGATGCTGGTAAAAGTTCATCATTGTTGGTGCTACTTACTGCTCGCGTAGTAACGCTACTAACGCCTCTAATGCGAGAAGGTAGCCTCGCCACCCCAATCCGACAATATGACCACGCACGACAGCGGCTATCACTGAGTGATGACGGAACTCCTCACGTGCGTAGATATTGCTGAGATGCACTTCGATAATCGGCAGTTTCGTCGCTGATAATGCATCTCTCAATGCATAAGAGTAGTGCGTGAATGCCCCTGGATTGATGATGATACCGTCTATCGTCCCGGCATGTTGCTGAATACTATCTATCAACACACCCTCATGATTAGACTGTACACACTCAACGCTTGCATTCACTCCGGCTGCATACTGCTCTAGCCGCTCCTGAATTTGAGCAAGTGTTACAGAACCATAGATAGTAGGCTCTCGTGTTCCCAATGTATTCAGATTTGGTCCATGCATCACCAGAATGTTCAAGTGATGCGACTCATTTTGCATATCCTACGGTCTTTCCCCGGAGAAAAACGACGTAACCACTTCGCGCACCAGGTCATCCGGCAACGTCGTCACCGTCACGTCACCGATGCGACGCGGCATAATCCAGCGTACCTGCTTCTGAGCAACTTTTTTGTCCTGTAACGTCGCATTCAGAAGAGCGTTCACGCTCACCTGGCCTCTGCCATCATAGCTCACGGGCAATCCGAATTTCTCCAGAAGTGCATTCTGTCGTTGTGCATCTTCAGTCGAAAACAATCCCGCACGACAGGCTAATTCAGCCGCAACAACCATACCTATCGAGACAGCTTCACCATGCAGGTATGTACCATAACCTGTGACCTGTTCCAGTGCGTGTCCAATGGTATGTCCATAGTTCAAAATTGCGCGACGCCCCTGCTCTCGCTCGTCTTCCTCGATAATCATGGCTTTGAGATCGATGCATCGCGCCACAATCTGATTCACTAGCGCAATCGGGGGATGAGTGAACGTTCGCAGGATATCAACATTGGCCTCAAGTTGCTCGAACAATCCGGCGTCAAGTATGATACCACACTTTACTATTTCTGCCCATCCCTCTGTACGCTCTCTCGTTGGCAACGTCAATAGCAACGATGGGTCTACGAAAACGAGACGTGGATGATAGAACGCCCCGATAAGGTTTTTCCCTCTCGGATGATTGATACCCGTTTTGCCACCAATCGCGGCATCAACCTGAGTCAGTAGC
>DAIQNC010000609.1:0-2886 GCA_036788655.1 Ktedonobacteraceae bacterium | reverse complement strand
ACGAACTGGTAGCTCCAAAGGTGATTCTAGGAACGGAAGAGGGAACTGTGCAAGGCATCCGTTGCCTGCGTATGCAACCAGGCGAACCGGATGGGCAAGGTCGTCGTCATCCCACACCTGTTCTCGGCTCTGAGTTCGATATAGCCGCTGATATTGTCTTGATTGCCATAGGAGAGGCTCCAGACCCATCATTTTTGCCCGAAGGAACGAGTGTGCAAATTGCCGCCTGGGGTGGATTGCTCATCAATAAAGAGACATTGGCAACAGGTGCGCCTGGCATCTTCGCCGCAGGAGATGTGACCTATGGCCCAAAGACTATTATTCACGCCGCCGCGCATGGTCGGAAAGCGGCTCAATCTATTCATGCCTACTTACAAAAGCTTTCGCTGGAAGACGTGACCGAAATGCCAGAGGGAGCGATTGGAACTGCTTCGCCTCTTCCTTCTGATGGTCGCGTGACGCTGGACCTGCGTCCACTCCCGCGTGAAGTTATGCCACTCCGCACAGGAGAAGATGCTGCGAGAAGACGTTCTCTCGAATTTGCTACTGGTTTCACAGAAGAGCAGGCCCGACACGAGGCGAGCCGTTGTTTACGCTGTGATCTTGCCTATCGTTGTCCAACAATCACTACCATCACGCCTGAGAACGTGAGGCGTGTTCAAACGACTCGTTCCTGATATCGTTTCTTATCGCATCTCAAGGAGGTGTAACCATGTCACCACAGGCTCTAACGAACGCAATTATTAGTGGCATCAATGCAGGCGGTGAGCAGTTCCTGGAAGGAACACTTGCGGCGGTGCTACCCATTCTCTGGCTCGTCATTCTGGGACTCCATCTGGGTCGCCCCTATATTCTGGATATGATTGATCGTTTTACGCTCCGCCTCGGTGCTGATTTGCTCTGGCTTATCTACGTTGCGTTGCGCGATTTCCTCATTGTCTCCGGCGTTGTGATGAGCTTCATGTTCTTCTTTCCAGACGTGATGAACACTGATGCCCTTCCGCTCACTGGAGGACTCGCCGCTGTTGCATTGTTCGGTGCGTTACTCGTCAAACTGACTGGAGACCCGGACCACAACCTGCGAGACTTTCGTGTGACCACCATTTTGTTAGGTGTTGGAGCTATCTTCTACTTTGTGCCGTATGTGCTGGGGGTTCAGTTCAACGGTGTTGCAAGTGGCTGGTTCCTCACAGTCAGCAATTTTCTGGTTACAAATACGAATCCATCCTGGGCAGTTGGCATTGGCTATGTCTCGATTGCGCTCCTTGCCATTCTAGGAGCTATCGCAGCGATCTATGCAGTCCGCACAGGCGGACGCCCGGAAATAGAAACGACTGATGCTCGATAACGCATCTGAGAAAAGTATCTTCCTGTCGCTATGACGGAAATGATGAAAGAAGGAACAAAGAGATGAAACCACAGGATATTGCGAATGCGATTACACAGGCATTAGTACAGGGCGGCTCACAATGGATGGTCAGTACGATAGTCGCGTTCTTACCTGTTCTCTGGACGATGACGCTTATGTTGCATCTGGGGCGGCCCTATGTGTTACGTACTCTACGACGCTGTGGCTTGCGCCTCGGTGCAGATGTCTGGTGGATGTCTTACCTGCTCATTCGTGACGCTGTACTCCTCATTACATTTGGACTGAGCCTGGTTTTCTTCTTGCCGAATGAGGTTGCAAACGCTGCTCTGCCGCTTACAGGGCCACTGGCAGCCTTGCTTCTGCTCCTCGCGCTCGCTGTCAAACTTTCACGACGTGTGGATGATGATATACAGGCGTATCGTCTGGCAACGGTGTTTCTGGTACTGGGCGCAACACTCTACTACGGGCCGCTGGTTTTCGCAGTTGAGGCGACAAGCCAGAGCTACTTGGCAGGCTTCAGTACATTCTTCACTACTAATACTAATGTGAGTGTTGCGTTCCCCATCATGTGGATATCACTTGTAGGTGTCGTTGTCGTTGCAGGATGGTTGTTTATACGTGCCTGGAATGCCGCGAACCATGCAATGGCGCGTCGCTTAACGCCTTCTCAGGTACAACCTGAGCAAAAACAGCGCATACCCGCCATGCAATAACTATAAAGAAAAAAGGAGACATTACCATGTTTCAACGCATTCTTGTTCCACTGGACGGTTCAGAACGTGCGGAACGTTCTATTCCTGTCGCTGTACATATGGCTCGCACAGCCTCTGGTTCCATCATCCTTGTACGTATTATCGAGACACCTGTCGAATACTGGTCATCACTGGCACAGATTCCATCTGCAACGCTTGTTGAAACTGCGATTGAGGCAGAGATTGATGAGGCTGAACGTTATCTCGCTGCGGTAGCTGCTTCACCTGCTATGGTTGGTGTCACCGTGCAAACAGTAACACTTTTCGGGCAGGTGGCTCCATCCATTCTTTCCGCCGCGAACACCTGTAATGCTGATATCATTCTCATGAGCAGTCATGGATATACAGGGATGAAACGCTGGGTGATGGGGAGTGTCGCCGAAAAGATTGCACGCCACTCAACCTTGCCCGTTCTCATTTTACGTGATAGTAGCCTGCTTCCGATTGCAGCCCAGAGCGGGGCAACGAGTCCGATACGCGCACTGATTCCACTTGATGGCTCCGCTCATGCCAGAGCCGCACTCAGTTCAGCTATCGAACTTGTCATGACGCTCAATGGTCACAATAAAGGTGCTATTCATCTAGTGCGTGTCGTCAAATCGCCCTCCTTCGACGAGAGTTTGACCGTTGAACAGCAACAGGAGGTTCGCGCCCATGCCCTCTATCGTGCGAAACGCTACCTGATAAGCACAACAGAGCAGCTTCGGGAGGGCTTGATTGCTCCATCGCTTGCGGGCCTGACGATGCCTGTCACCTGGTCTGTCA
>DAIQNC010000608.1:2621-2887 GCA_036788655.1 Ktedonobacteraceae bacterium | reverse complement strand
CTTTATGGAAAAGGTAAAGATCAAGGTCTTTCACAAGGTCTTTGGTCAGGTAGTTTCGCAGGAACGAGACATCGTTATCCATCTCGCGTACCTCGAAGATTTTCTGTAGACCCATGCCCGGTTTGCGCCCAAGTGTGCGCTGCTCCTCTTCCGTCGGCTCATTCCAGCGTTTCTCGATGGCCTCGAACATCTTGAAGCCGAGATAGTAGGGGTTGAGCGAGGTACGCGAGGGCGAGAGGACACCTGAGTGCAATTGAGCGAACTCA
>DAIQNC010000608.1:2093-2611 GCA_036788655.1 Ktedonobacteraceae bacterium | reverse complement strand
TCGACAGTTTCGCCATCGGTAATGACGCCTTGATCACCTAATTCACGCATAATGCGCGAATGCCATATGCTATTATGGTGCAACATTCCATTCGCTACATAGCGATGAGAACGATCAACTGTGATATCGTACACATCTGCCACATCGTGTTCGATACTCACCACCTCATCAATCGGCTCCTCTTTCTTAAACCAGCGACGACTTGTAACATACTGCCACATCAAGTCTTGCTTACGTGGCAAATTAAAGCCTATCTCTTCAGCATATACCTTCGCTGATGCGCCTCTGATTCCTACATTCGGCCCATGACGACGTGAAAGAATGCCATAGTTGAGCAACAAGATTTGTAATGCCTGAGCAATATCATCACTGAACGTCGAGAGAATGACACCGGATGTAACCGACGCGCACCCATCGCAATCGAAGTATGCCCGCAAGAAAGCACTGACAACAGATTTAGGAGAGCGCAGGATGACATCAGGGATACGCTTCTGAGCGGCTTTCGCCTTCAAGTCGAT
>DAIQNC010000608.1:0-2083 GCA_036788655.1 Ktedonobacteraceae bacterium | reverse complement strand
GCCAAGCGATTGCAGAAGGTCAAGCACGTTCGCAGAATAGAAGACAACGCGCCAGCGTCCACCTTTTCCGTTAGCAGTCCTGTCATCCCAGAATGGCTTTGACTCAATAGCAAACAAGTCCAGAATGAGTTGAGCATAACGATCTGCTAGTTCACGGTCTCCTGTTGTATAGCCAATAGCGTTTTTCGACGTGTGAATGTTGCCATCACCTGTCAAGTAGCCGAGAAACTCTGCAAATGCCTCGGTGACGTGGGTTGGTGCAATAAGCGGTGAACGATTATTATATTGCGGTTTACCGCTCCCACCAAATTGATAGCCTGTGCTGACGATAGCAGCATCAATACTATCCTTAGCAAATGTCGTTTTGCCGCAGAGTGAGCGATAGACAGTATGCACTCCTACACCTGCCGCTTGTGCTACATCAACTACTGTAGCAGGAACGATGCGAACAGGGGCAGCAACAGGTACAAGTTGCTCAGGCCAGATGTTGTTACCGACACTCAACGGTATTTTCTGACCAACCTTCACATCTTTCAATTCCATCCACTGCTCAGGCCCAATGCTGATTTTATGCCCTTCCGCACCTTCAAGGACAAGGCCACGTCGCGTCTGTAGACGGACGGTTGCGGCATTGCGACGAATATGACGGTCAGTTACAAGGTCCGTCGCACCATTGCCGCTTCCAGCATCAACGCTTTCACCTTTTTCCAATAATTCATGTAAAGCATCATATCTTAGTAACCCCCTGTCGGTTGTCACCAAGCTGTTTGCGACTAGGCAAGCCCATCCTTCGTTCATAATCTTTGTTTGCGCCTGTGGCACGAAGTACAGCATTTCCTCGCGTACAATCTCGATAATGTCACGTTGCCAGGGCTTGAGATACGGGGAGTAGCGTGCTATGAAGAGCAAGATGTCTTTTTCTGGCTTCTCAGGGAACTTCGGGGGCTTGCCAGCACGTCGTTCGCGCTCCTCTTCGGCCTGTTTTGCCTTACGCTCAAGGCTCCACAGGTCGTCGAATTCGCCTTCGACCTCGACCTTTTTCTCTACCTTCTTCGGTTCCTCGACACTAAGTAACTGGTTCTGGTCTATATGCTCCTGAATGGAAAGAGCGGCATCAAGGAAACGTTCAACTTCGCCTTTGCCGTGATCGAATTCGTATTGCGCGATACGCTCGGCGTGAATGGATGCCTTCTCGACCATGTGACGCGAGGTACGCTGGAAGTAGGCGTTATTCTTGAAGAAATCGGTATGCCCGAAGACGTGCGCCGCGACGAAGGTGTTTTGCAGCAGGTCGTTCATGTCCATCAGGAAAGCATAGCTGGGATTGGTGTTGATGACCATTTCGTAGATTTTGCTCAATCCCAGGTCATATTGCAATTTCTGTCGATGATACGCCTTGCCATGCGTCCAGTGACTGAAACGCCCCGGTATGCCATATGAAGCAAACTCGTACATGATGGACGCAGGAACCAGTTCAAAGTGCGTGGGAAACGGGTCTAATCCGAACTTGTGCGCGATATCCCACGCCGCATCTATCGCATCACGCAACCGCTCTATTTCACTGTTACTATTATCTATGGTTGTCATATATACATCTATCCTTTCCAATTTTTATAGCACTACGAAAAGGATTCGTACAGATTCACAGGGAATTATGTATTACGCCCTGGTTTCACACTGATTGGTTACATTGTAGAATTGTTACATCGTGCAATGGGAACGAGGGCGTTATCGAATAACGCCCCTACGAGGGTACGGGATCGCGTTGCGCGAAGAATTTGCGAAGCGCGGGGTAGACCTCTTTTTTGTCGGATATGGTCACGGCTATGAATTTTTTGTCGGTGATTTTGTTGTAGGCCGACATGAGCGTGCTTGGGGAGCGATAATGTCCCTCGCGTATCTCACCATAGCCGAAGATGTTGCACAGTTCCATCAATCGCGTGACGAGTTGCACACAGCGTTCGTTATCCCACGGCAGGTTGTCACCATCCGAGAAGTGGAAGGGGTAGATGTTCCAGTCGTTCGGGTTATACCGCTCCTGAATAATTTGTAGCGCAAGTTCATAAGCAGACGAGACCTGTGT
>DAIQNC010000607.1:1098-2894 GCA_036788655.1 Ktedonobacteraceae bacterium | reverse complement strand
AGTCGCTACCCGTATCGAAAAATCCACCATTCTGCTCGTCGGCAAAGAGTGTGATAGCGGCATCCGTCAATATCTGCGCTTCCTCAAACCAGTGGATATCGAAGGTAGCCTCGTAGAGTGCGAGCAGACCATCGGCGAGGAAGGCGTAGTCTTCAAGATACCCGTTGAGACGTGCGTTACCATCCTTGTAGGTACGTAGCAAGCGTCCATCTTTTCGCAGCTTCGTCAACAGAAATTCAGCATTACGCTCCGCAACCTGGAGATAGTCGGTACGTCCAAGATGACGCGCAGCTTCCGCAAAGCTACGTAGCATCAAGCCATTCCACGAGGTCAGTATCTTCTCATCGCGTCCCGGCTTGATGCGCTGCTCACGTACCGCAAACAGTTGGGCGCGACACCGTTTCAGCGTTTCATTTAAGCTATCTTCGCTGACCAGAGACTCTTCCTCGTCTCGTGCGCGAGGTTGCACATGCAGAATATTCTTGCCCTCGAAGTTGCCGCGCTCGGTGACATCATAGTAAGGCATGAAGACTGCTGCATCTTCGGGTGAAAGCACGGCGCGTACCTGCTCTGGCGTCCACAGGAAGAATTTGCCCTCGACCCCCTCGCTATCGGCATCCTGCGTCGAGTAGAAACCACCTTCGGGCGAGGTCATTTCGCGTACAATGTAGTCCAGCGTCTCTTCCGCAATACGTCGATAGAACGGCACACCCGTTACAAGATAGGTGTGCAAGTAGACGCTGCTCAAAAGCGCGTTATCGTACAGCATCTTCTCGAAGTGCGGCACGAGCCATTCTTCATCGACGGAGTAGCGGTGAAAGCCGCCACCAAGCTGGTCGTAAATGCCACCATTTGCCATAGCACGTAACGTCACCTCGACCATCTCTAATTCCGACAGTTGTGAAGGTGCGCTTATCTCGCCTCTGCTTCGATGCAGATACATATGCAGCAGAAATTCCAGCGCATCGGGATGAGGAAATTTCGGCTCGTTGCCAAAGCCGCCATTCTGCTCATCGAACTCACGTGCCAACACATTCGTTGCGTCATTCAGCATATCGAGTGTCGTATTTGATGGAGCAATATTCGAGGTCGGACGACGTATAGGCGCATCGCTCCTCTGTCGTAAGTAGTCAGCAATCTGCGTCGCCTGTTCCTCAATTTCCTGACGATGGTTCTCATAGGCATTAGCAACGCTCAACAGAATGCGTGGAAAGCCTGGCATGGTTTGTGAGCCATAGCGTTTATCATTGGGCGGAAAGTAGGTTCCACCGTAGAAAGGGCGTCCATCGGGCAGCAGAAACATCGTCATAGGCCAACCGCCCTGTCGCGTCATTGCCTGTAACGCCTGCATATAGATGCCGTCGATATCTGGTCGCTCCTCACGGTCTACCTTGATATTCACAAAATGCTGATTCATCAAGTCGGCAATCTGCTTGTTCTCGAACGATTCATGCTCCATCACATGACACCAGTGGCACGCCGAATAGCCCACACTCAACAGAATAGGCTTATCCTCTTGCTTCGCCTTCTGCAACGCCTCATCATTCCACGCATACCAGTTCACGGGATTATGCGCGTGCTGCAATAAGTAAGGACTCGTTTCATGAATAAGCTGATTGGTATATGTATGTTTATGTTGACCCTGTTCGGGTTGCTGTTGTGACATAAAAATGCTCCCATTAGCACGACTATATAATACTTGTCCTGTAATGAAAGCATTGTATCATATGAGGATAATACAGAATTAAAGAACATGAACATTTGTGGTGTGGTTACCAGGGTGTGATGAATCAGAC
>DAIQNC010000607.1:0-1088 GCA_036788655.1 Ktedonobacteraceae bacterium | reverse complement strand
GGTAACCACACCACAAACATCCAATCAGAATATACAATCTTAACCCTGGGTCAAGGTCAAGCCATTTCGCTATGCATATATCTGTAGTATGACAATGATGAACTTTTAGAAGCCAATCAAGTAACTTCGTAGAACCCGATTTATCGATGGTTCACATGGCAAGAACTTATCGATAAATCGGGTTCTACGAAGTTACCGACTCTGAACGTGGAAATTCGTTATCATGGACGTGTGCTGTAGAGCATAGAAACACATCCGCGATAAATCGCCGGACTATAGATAATGGGGATTTTTAATGCTTATGTGTTTGTACGTTTACTCCACTTGACAATGCGCTTTTTATCTCTATAATAAGAGATAGGAAACCATATGACTAAATATAATTATTTAGTCATAAAGTCAAAAGGATGGGGAATGGCAACTCAAACTGACGAAGCGCGAGAAGAGCGTGCAAATCGTATTCTTGACGCCGCCGATACGCTCATTCAACGTTTCGGCTATAAGAAGACCACGATGGATGATATCGCAAAGCAGGCAGGGGTAGCAAAGGGAACGCTGTACCTGCATTGGAAGACGCGAGATGACCTGTTTCTTGCTTTACTTGTACGTGAACGCTCTCGCGTCAATAAAGACATCCAGCAAAAAATTGCAACGGATTCGGAAGGAGGAACACTACACAGCATGATGAAGCACGCTACACAGATGGCCTTAACGAATCCGATCATTAAGGCACTCATGGTGCAGGATGCCGAAATGCTGGGCGAACTGGCACGTACCGAGTTTTCAAAGCGCGATATCGAGCGACGTATAGCCCTCAACAGGGTGCTGCTGGAATCGTTACGCGCACAGGGTGTTCTTCGCACTGATATCGACCTGGACAAACAATTTTACATGCTGTGGGCAATCTCAGTCGGTTTTCTCCTTGTCGATCAGTTTCTGCCTGAACCACTCAAATTTCCATCAGAGCAGGTCGCGGATATGCTCTCCGAGACGATACAGCGCACACTCGAAGTACGCAACGCAACGCCACAGGAGCAACAAAGGACAGCCGATACATTACAATCAATTGCGGAACAGTTACGCCAACA
>DAIQNC010000606.1:0-2898 GCA_036788655.1 Ktedonobacteraceae bacterium | reverse complement strand
CGTTATAGAATAACGCCCCTACGAAGATTTGCACGTAATAACACGTTTTAGTTGATATGCCCCCAGAGCAGAAATGCTGTTGTAAACCCTATGAGCAGGAAAATGAGAATTGCCAGCGTGAGTAAAAGGATACTAATAGTTGGTGAATGTGAGAGTGTCGGAACGGGTTGCACTGTTTTTGCTTTATGAATGTCATTTGATACAGATACCTTGTTTTCCTGCCCATCCGCTTCCAGCGCATTTCGCTCGATTTTTATCTCTGATGATGTGTGTGAATGCTCACGTGCCACTTCCATTGTAGCAATCTGTACTTTTGCTGCGCCGCGAGCTGCGTGTGAGGGAATCGGACTGCGTTCGGGAAGTGCTTGCGCGACGACTTTTTCCATCGTAAAGCGTGGAAGATTCTCGGCTATGGGCTGACCATGAGGAGCAACGAGAGTCTCCTGTGTAATTGCACGTGGCGTTTCGATAACGCGCCGATGCCGCGCTTGACGAGCCTGTAGGACAGACTGTAATGTTGTGTCGTAGGCGCGTGCAAATGTCATAATGGATGGATAGCGTTGTTCAGGTCGTTTAGCAAGTGCGCGAAGAAATACCTCATCAAGTTCCGAAGGCAAGAGCGGATTGGCAACACTCGGCGGTGTTGGCTCCGTATGGTGATGATGATGAAGCAGTTGTGCTGCCGTTCCCTCGAACACTGCATGCCCGGTCATGAGTTGATACATCATCACTGCCAATGCGTACTGGTCAGCGGCTGGCCCAACCTGTACTGACGATGCGAGCGAAGGGTCATCGAACTGCTCAGGAGCCATATATAGAGGTGTGCCAACTGAGCGATGTAGCGAGCGACCATTGCGATAGAAGGCGGCAAGACCGAAGTCCGCAAGCAAGAGATGTGGTCGCCCATGTGGAAAAATCGTCGAGAGATACCCCGGATGTCCGTTCTTATTTGGGCTACGCTCGACACGCAACAAGAAGTTGGTCGGCTTGATATCCCGATGGATAATGCCGTGATCGTGGGCGCATTGTAATCCTGCTTCCGCTTGCAACAGATAGTAGCCAGCTTCTTCCGCCGAAATGGGCCAGCCAAAGCCAAATTGTTGTGTACGTTTCTGGAGCCAGTTCCAGAGTGAGCCTTCAGAGAGATACGGCATCACCAGATAGGTGATAGGTAGACTATCTGCTTCTAGCATCTCCTCTCCAAAGTGATAGAGTGGCAAAATATGCTCATGCTCCAATTCTGCAACGGCTCGCGCCTCGCGCTCGAAGCGTATCGCGGCCTGTCTCCCTTCAGGCGTCTGCGGAGCGGCACGCAGGTCGCCACATACAACCTTAATTGCAACTCGTCTTCCAATACGCGCATGTTGTGCGAGATAGATGTCTCCCATGCCGCCGCTTTCGATAAGCCGTATGAGACGATATCCACCGAGCGTTTTCCCCACCAACATAGTCATCTTCCTACCTCTTCAACCTCAGTGACAGTTTCTGATTGTTCTATGTACAGTATACAAAGAAGAGAAAAACAGGCGGTACAAATGGTTTATAATAGCATACATGAAGAACAACTTGATGTTACCCGAATTCACGTTTACTCAACCGACTGGTTGGAACGACTATGCCTTGCTGGATAGTGGCAATGGGGCTAAACTTGAGCAATTCGGCCCCTATCGTTTTGTGCGACCAGAGGCACAGGCTCTCTGGACACCAGCATTGTCGGAAAACGTGTGGAAGAGTGCTGACGCAATCTTTCATGGAGATGCTCAGGAAGAGGGCGGTAAATGGCAGGTAGCCCGGCCTCTAGAGCCACAGTGGAGTATGCGCTACAGAGATATACGCTTCTGGGCGCGTACAACCTCATTTCGTCATCTGGGCGTCTTTCCAGAACAGGCCGCGCAATGGGACTGGATACACGATGTTATCCAACGCACGAACAGACCCGTCCGTATTCTCAATCTCTTCGGATACACAGGATTAGCAACGTTAATGGCGGCACAAGCTGGCGCATCCGTCACACATGTAGATGCATCGAAACAGAGTATTGCATGGGCGAAAGAAAATCAGCATCTTTCCGGGTTGGACGAGAAGCCGATACGCTGGATCGTCGATGACGCGCTCAAATTTGTCGAGCGTGAAGGAAGGCGGCAGGCTCGCTACGATGGCTTTATTATCGACCCGCCTAAGTTCGGACGCGGCCCAAAGGGTGAGGTCTGGAAACTACAGGAGTCGCTTCCGACGCTATTGAATGCCTGTCGTGCCATTATAAGTGAAACCCCTCTGTTTGCTGTGCTGACGATGTATGCAGTGCGTCTCTCCGCACTCAGCCTACAACCTGTCATGGAGGAGATGTTTGCAGACTATAACGGAACGACCAGCGTAGGCGAAATGCTGCTTGCCGAGCAAAGCGCGAATCGCAAGCTTTCAACCGCCATCTTTGCACGTTGGACATCCCACCCGTTGGGAACTTCGTAGAACCTCGATTTATCGATGGATTCGCGGTGAACCCATCGATAAATCGAGGTTCTACGAAGTTTCCAATGTCATCGTTCAGGAAAGTTGCCGTAATGCATTGTAGGCAACGGGTGAAAGTTCATTGTGGGCATCGACAAGACGTTGGAGCAGGAGAACGGCCTCGGTATCCCGGTACTGTAGTACAAGTTGACATGCAGCACGTGCCACACTCTCACGTGGGTCGTCGAGGGCAGCGCGTATTGCTGCCCGGCTACGCCTATCATCACCTTGCGGATCAAGGCGTTGCAGAGCTTCAATTGCCTTTGTACGCACGTAGGGGTCGAAGTCTGCGGTCGCGTTG
The DNA here is from genome assembly GCA_036788655.1 of Ktedonobacteraceae bacterium. GTDB lineage: Bacteria > Chloroflexota > Ktedonobacteria > Ktedonobacterales > Ktedonobacteraceae > JBBQVS01. Next base: position 89 of record DAIQNC010000606.1, on the reverse strand, counting down.
AGGCACATATCGAGGGCGCGACGGTCTCCCAGTTGTCCACAGGCTCGCACTACCGAGGCGTAGAGAATACTCGCTGGGATTTCAGAGTC
>DAIQNC010000605.1:0-2898 GCA_036788655.1 Ktedonobacteraceae bacterium | reverse complement strand
CGGCTTTGTGCTGACCAGCGCGGCTCTACTTGTATTTGCCGAGCGCAAAATTATGGCCTTCATGCAAGACCGCATCGGCCCCTATCATACAGGCCCCGGCGGGTGGTTGCAGTCGGTCGCTGATATCGGTAAGTTGCTTTTTAAGGAAGATATTCATGGAAGTCAAGGAAGCGATAAAATCGTTTTCCTGATTGCTCCATCAGTGTTCATGGCCCCAGTTATCGCGGCCTTTGCGGTTTTGCCTCTCTCGCCATACGTTGGTTTTCCTGGCACAGCACTCGCTACCGGCCTCGTCTATCTTGTGGCGATGAGTTCTATTGACGTGATCGGCGTCGTTATGGCTGGTTGGGGTTCTAATAACAAATATGCTCTTATCGGTGGTCTACGCTCTGCCGCGCAAATGATCTCTTACGAATTGCCATTGTTCCTTGCCCTTATCAGCATCATTATGTTTACCAGTATTCTTTCCGGCAATGGCGGCGTTGGTACAATCTCTATTCGTGAGATCATGAATTTCCAGAATTCCTGGCATATAACGCATATTCCGGTTCTGGACTTCATTTTCGAGGGCTTCACTCCCTGGTCATGGTTCATTCTCGTGCAGCCACTCATGCTCATCATCTACTACACCTGTGGACTCGCTGAGACGAACCGCGCCCCCTTCGACCTGCCAGAAGCAGAATCCGAACTGGTCGCGGGCTATCTCACTGAGTATAGTGGCATTCGCTGGGCTATGTTCTTCCTGGGTGAGTATGGCAATATGACGATTGTCTCCGCCATCACCGCCTACTTTTTCCTGGGTGGCTACTCCGGTCCTGGCGTCGCTTTCCTGACGGGTCTGAACAATGGTTGGTGGGCATTGCTCGGCAACCTGCTTGCTGTTGGCTACTTCATCATCAAGGTCTACGCTCTCTGCTTCGTCTTCATCTGGATACGCAGCACGCTTCCCCGTCTGCGCTCCGACCAGTTGATGCAGTTCGCATGGCTCATTCTCATCCCAATCACGCTTATCAACATCATTGTCACTGCTGGACTCTGGCTCATCCTCGTAAGCGCAATTGGCCTGCCCAACTGGGTATTCCTGGTTATCACAGGCATCATTAACTGGGCCGCGCTCTACGGCTTCGTCCAGCTTGTCAGTCGTGTCACATCAGCTTCGACCCGACGCGCTCAAGCTCCAGCTATTCGCGCACGTCAACGCGCAACATCGGCTGGTACTGGGCCAGCACTGCCATCCCTGCCTCTGCGTGATGCTATTCCTGCACGTGTGACACCCGCACCGCAGGGTGCAACACCTGTAGGCTCTGGCACAGGGCAAAACGAGTAATCTGTACTGCTTACAATGTATGACGCTCCACATTCCCACATCCAACGTCGAACAAAAATGGTAAACGTACAGGGTGAGGAATGGGAGCGTTCTACGTTATGGATGAAATATACCTTCACTCAAACATTGAATGGTAACATCGCTGACATGCAACATGAATCATTATCAAGTCCATCAGAGCCACTTTCCTACTGGCAAAACACCGCTCCTGCCCTGCAACTCTCTACTTCCCTGCCATCTCATGTAGATATCCTCATCATTGGTGGTGGCTTGCTCGGTGCGTCCACCTGTTACTGGCTCGCACGAAATGGGCATCCCGTTACCTTGCTTGAACACACCATGCCAGCATTTGGGGCTACCGGACGCAATGGTGGCTTTGTTTCCATCGGGCTAGATGAGCCATATGCCAACGCGATTGCACATCTCGGTCACGAAACCGCACACGCCATTCTCAGCGTGGCGCTTGATAACCGCACACTGCTGAGACAGGTCATACAGGAAGAACACATCACTTGCGATTACCGCGAACCTGGACACATTCACCTGTCGCTCTCTCAAGAAGACCTCGAGGTATGTACTCGAAGTAGCCTCGCGTTACAACAAGACGGTGTTGCCACCACGATTCTTGCACCATCACAACTTCAAGCATTCATTCACACTCCACTAGGGTCGAGAATTGTGGGAGCAATGTTTACTCCTCACAATGGCTTAGTCCATCCTGCGAAATTAGTACAAGGTTTACTTACAGCCGCGCAACGTCATGGAGCGCACATTGTCAGGGCAGAAGCGCAACATCTTCATCATGAAAAAGATGCTATCCGTGTCCAGACCAATATAGGAACTATCACTGCCAAACGTGTACTTGTCGCAACAAACGCATGGATTGCCAATCTCCTGCCTCAACTGAAATCAGCGATTATCCCTGTACGTGGTCAAGTGCTGGCATATGAGCCTGTTCCACCTGTATTCTCTACAGGAGTCGGTGTCAACCTTTCAGGTACAGGCGAATACTGGCAGCAAGCACCTGACGGGACTATTGTACTCGGTGGATGCCGAACAGCAGCCGAAGGACACGATATTGGCGTAAACATCAGCCAGCCCACTATGCCAGTTCAAAATGCCTTAGAGCAGGTGTTTCCACAACTGTTCCCACAACTTTCCAATCTACACGTCTCTCAACGATGGGCAGGCTTGATGGCCTTTACCCCTGACCGATTACCGATTGCAGACACCATAGATGAGACATCTAGCATATGGGTGACTGGCGGATTTAGTGGACACGGGATGCCCTACGGACTACGCTTTGGACAACTCCTTGCCGAGGCGTTAACAACACAAAAGCATCCTTCTGAACTACGCCCCTTCCGTCTAAATCGTAAAACATTGAAGTGATAGCAGGATAGCTATGCAGCAAACTACGGATGTCGTTATTATCGGCGGTGGCGTGACTGGATGTGCCATCGCCTACTATCTACGCAAAGCAGGGATTGACGTTGTACTGCTTGAGCAAGGCGATGTTGGCAGTCAGGCATCAGGGGCTGCTGCTGGTCTCCTGGCTCCATTAGGGCCAC
>DAIQNC010000604.1:0-2914 GCA_036788655.1 Ktedonobacteraceae bacterium | reverse complement strand
TATCGCACCAGCAATAGTGATGGGCAATGCTGTTATAGTAATTCCTTCACAGGTGTCACCATTAAGCGCAACAGATTGTTACCAACTATTAGAGACATCGGACGTACCCCGTGGTGTGGTGAATATCATCACAGGGGAACGCGATGTACTGAGTCGTGTACTTGCCGAGCATGAAGATGTCGATGCATACTGGTATTTCGGCTCAAGAGAAGGGTCGAAAATGGTTGAAGAGGTATCAGTAAGCAATATGAAGCGTACATGGGTCAATAATGGACGTGAGCGTGACTGGTTCGATACGGAGCAAGGTGAGGGGCAAGAGTTCCTGCGTGAGGCAACACAGGTCAAAAACATCTGGATACCTTATGGCGAGTAGGTCTCTCCATATATCGATGTCTGGCTGTGTTTTTAAGATTTTTGTGGTATACTAGCTCATGGGTCAGATAGACCATTCTCTACATGTAGTAACACTAACAAGAAAGAGAGGTGAAACGATGTTAACAGGTTATCAATTCTTCACGCTTAACACAGTTTTTTGCGATGCTTCTTATGAAGCAGCATACCTTCAACAACCATGTTTTCTGTTACGAAAGGATAACCTATGCATCGTTTCAGGGGGAGGGTCAGCGCATCCACGATATACTTGATCTACTCAGGTGCAAGCGCACTCTTCTTTGCTTTGATTGTTACTGTAAACCTTGTCTATCAGGTCGAGATTGCTAAACTCACACCACTTCAACTTGTACTAGTTGGTACAGGTCTTGAGGCCGTGTGCTTCATTTGCCAGATTCCTACAGGCGTACTTGCCGATGTCTATAGCCGAAGACTTGCTGTGATTATCGGTACACTTATCGTTGGCGTAGGCTTCGTGATAGAGGGTTCTTTTCCTCATTTTGCTACAATTGTGCTTGCTCAAGGGCTATTCGGTGTGGGTGCAACGCTCACTGATGGTGCAGAGCAAGCGTGGATTGCAGGTGAGGTAGGTGAGGAACGGGTTGGCTCCATCTTTTTGCGTAGCTCTCAGGTTGGATTACTTGGTGGTCTTGTTGGTGCTGCACTCAGTGCTATCCTTGCCAATATCCGTCTGAATGTTCCTATTCTCATTGGAGCTGCGGCTATAATAGGAATCGCTGTCTTCCTCATATTCTTTATGCCAGAAGATGGTTTTCAGCCTACGCCGAAAGAGGATCGTCAATCCTGGCGACAGATGGGGAAGACATTCCGTGATGGATTACGACTCGTGAGGATACGCCCGGTACTGGGTCTCATATTACTGGTTGGTCTTTTCTACGGCCTCTCCAGCGAGGGATTTGATCGCCTCTCGATAGCCCACTTTTTGAGTGATTTCACCTTCCCTACTCTGTGGCTACTCAAACCTGTTACCTGGTTTGGCCTCTTCACTGTTGCTGGAACGCTCTTGAGTCTGGGCGGAACAGAGTTTATCCGGCGCACGGTGCATTTCGATAATCAGCGTATGATAACTCGTGCCTTGTTTTGGGTGAATGCTGTTGGGGTTCTCAGCCTGCTCGTCTTCGGCCTCACGGGAAATTTTCCCTTCGCAGTTGCGGCTTATCTGGGTTACAGATGTTGCCGCTCTGTAGGCAACCCCATCTACACCACATGGCTCACTCAACACATTGATGCGAAAGTGCGTGCGACGGTCATTTCGATGAGTGGTCAGGTCGATGCGCTGGGACAGATTGTCGGTGGCCCGCCTGTAGGGTATATTGGCAATGTCGTCTCGTTACGAGCGGCAATGGTGGCGACGAGTATTATTCTCTCGCCAGTTTTACTCCTGTTCGCGCTTGTCTCGAAACGAAGTAAGACTGGGCCAGCTGATGACATACATCAGACGCTTGTAGAACAAGCACCTGTCTAATTCGTAGAAAGGTGATTTATCACTTCGGTTGTTGCTTATAGAAGTGATAAATCACCTTTCTACGAATTAGTCCTGAATACTATAGCTCGGTTCTGAGCGTCCAACGAGCCAGACGAGCGTTTGCCCTTCGGTTTCTTTCTCTCTGCGACTAATCTCCGCTTCCCAATCTTCGGACGGAACATAGTTGATTGCATCGGTCAAGTTGCAACGAACATTGTTCTGAAGTCCCTCGATTACTGTACTGGTACTTTCACCGTCATCGAGTCGCTCATTCACATAATCTCTTAAAGTCATATCCTACTCACTTTCTTGAAGACGATTTATTCGCTCTATTCGCGTTTACATCATTGGTGTGTGCGAATGTAAGCTATCATAGGCACGTTTTTCTCAGGCATTTAGCGACATACTTATGGACAAAACTACCATTTTGAGCCTTGATGTGTTGCCGAGTTTTGAAGATATTGCTATACTCCCTATTGGGAGCGGTTTTATGTAGTGGAACGTGTGATTGTGATGTCATATGTTATGAAATACAAGAGATAATAGTGATAGACAAGAAATGAGGATTGAATGACAAAAGTATTGGTGACAGGGGCGGCAGGGTTCCTCGGTGGACATCTGGTCGATATGCTCGTCGAACGAGGCGATGAAGTACGTGCTATGGTGCGTCCTGTCGAAGACGCAAGCCATCTACGTTCCCTTCCAGATGTAGAAGTGGTGTATGGAGATATGACCGATGCAGCATCGTTGAAACGTGCTGTCAAAGGTGTAGAACGTGTCTATAATGTTGCAGCGAAGACAGGCCCATGGGGAACCGAAGCAGCGTATAACGCTGCGAATGTATGGGGTGTAGCGGACTTAATTCAAAGTGCGATGGACGCAGGAGTAAAGCGTATCGTCCATACAAGTTCTATCACCGTCTATGGGCATCATCTGCAAGGTATTGTGACCGAGGACCATCCCTTCCATGCTGAAGACAATCCGTATAGCCGCACAAAGATTGCTGGCGAGAAACTGATTGGCGACCTCGTGAAGTAT
>DAIQNC010000603.1:821-2923 GCA_036788655.1 Ktedonobacteraceae bacterium | reverse complement strand
CCCATCGTCTCAAACCCTGTTGCCACCACAGTGTACGGGTCTAATTTATTACACCCTTCGCCCCATTACACCCTGCCAACCTCTCGCCGTTTGACTCAGTATCTCCAGCGCAGTCAAGCTTCCAGCTTCCTCGCCTTTCTCGAAATCGCCCTCGGTCTGCCCCATCGAATTTGTGACGTGTGCATAGCAGATGATATCGTAGTTCTTTGCCTCAGCCAGCGCGTAGAGAGCCGCACTCTCCATTTCAACTGCTAAAATGCCGTTCTGTCTGCATATCTCAATCATCGCCTCGGTCTCCCGAAAGGGCGCATCCGTCGTCCAGCTTGCCCCTGCATAGAGCGGTACGGGGGAATGGGATGGAGCATTCCACGAAGTCGTCACCATGTCCCTGAGCGATGCTGAAAGATGACTGTACGAAGATGAAGGAAGATAGTGATAGCTGGTTCCTTCGTCGCGTAAGGCGCGTTCGATAAGCACGACATACGGCGGTGGCCCCTGCGAAATAATCTGCCCTGCCGACGTGATGCTGATGAGCAATTGACAGCCCGATGCAAACAACTCTTCGGCGACCAGCACGGCGAACGAGGCTCCTACAACGCGCCCGACAATGCCGAACTCGATCCCCTCATGCTCAAAGGTGTACAGGTTGGTATGGTAACACGCCCACGTCGGATGATGGTGTGCGAGGTCGGTAACGTGCAGATATTCAACGAGATCGCCATCGGGGTCGAGTACACAGATAGCGGGCACAGTGCCGTGTACAAGTTCTTTCTGTCGTCGCGCCTCACGCAACAGGTTCTCCACAGTGAAAACAGAGGGTGCGTCATAGTATTTGTGCGCTAAAATGGGTGCATCGTGGAAGCTATCAGAGGGGAAAGGCATATATGATGTTATCTCCTAACGGGTTTTTACTACTAAAATCATACCATGTCATGTCATGATAATTGATGGCAAGAATAAAAATGGGACGTTTGTGGTGTGGTGAGCAGGGTGTAATGAATTATACCCGTACATGTCAGCATTGGGGCTACATTCTTTAATAGAGAACGCTCTAATATTCTCTACTGTCGGGGCAACGCTGACATGTACGGGTATAATTCATTACACCCTTTCCCTACAACAAATGTTCATCGTCATGCTCAATGTCCATTTACACTTTGCCTGTCACATCATCACATAATGCAGACACATGTGATACATCACGCCACAACATAGTCCCTCTGCATCTTTACGCTTCTTTCAAATTATCATAAGATGTTATTACTACACGTTTGTTGCGTATATCAAGGTACATGTATTCATCACGAGCAAATACCTGTACAATTTACTGGAAAGAGACGCTGGCCTATGGCGACAACGCCAGAGATAGATTCCACAACGACGCAAGTGACGCAGGAACGCTATCCCATTATTGATACAGATATTCATGAGACATTCACATCGTGGCACGATCTTGTACCGTATCTGAGCGAACCCTGGCGCGGCCTCATTCTCAATGGGGGATGGATCGGCACAACGCAGCTTTCCGCACACTGGGCCCCACATGGCGTTAACCGCGTAGATGCGAAACCGATAACAGGCGGGGCAGCAGGATCGAGCTATGAACTGTTGAAGGAACAGATACTCGACCTTTATCCCGTTCAGTATGGCATTCTGGCAGCACAATTTCTTCCAGGCATTATGCCTATGCAGTTCGAGTTCGCCTCGGCACTGGCTACCGCATACAACAATTTTGTGTTTGAACACTGGCTACCACGCGATAAACGGCTGCTCACCAGCATTCACGTCGCGCCACAAGACCCACAGAGTGCGGTACGCGAAATCGAGCGACTCGGCGACGCTCCACAGGCAGTGCAGGTGATGCTCCCTATCGGCAATATGGCATATGGCGATCCCTTCTATCATCCCATCTTCGAGGCGGCACAACGTCACAATCTCGTGATTGCCATGCACCATTCAGGACAGGTCGAGAGCGCGTTAGGGCCGGGTCGCTACTATATCGAGTGGCATGTCAACGTTCCACAGGGTGCAATGGCGATGCTCACCAGTCTCGTATGCCGCCTTCTGCTTGTGTACTTAATGTACGACGAGAACGATGGATT
>DAIQNC010000603.1:0-811 GCA_036788655.1 Ktedonobacteraceae bacterium | reverse complement strand
AACGGGGCTCAAGAGCTACCGCGCCAAGGTCTTCGACAAGTTTCCGCGCCTGCAATTCGCCATTCTCGAAAGCGGCTATAGCTGGTTGCCACACCTGATGTGGCGACTCGACCAGAACTATCGCTCGCTACATCAAGAAATTCCCTGGGTCAAGCAACTGCCCTCGAAATACATTCGTGAGCGCGTCAAATTCTCCACACAGCCTGTCGAAGACATCAGCGTCCAGAACTGGCTCCGCCTGATTGACATGCTGGAAAGCGACAGAATGCTGCTCTTCGCCACCGACTACCCCCACTGGGACTTCGACTCGCCCTACGAAGCCATTCCACGCGGCCTACCATCATCTTTGAAAGAGCGCATATTCTATAAGAACGCTCAGGAATTGTATGGATTGTCATAATTTACATGTTGTGCCGTGATGTATCACGGCTGTGCCTTGGGGAGCACAACCCTGATACATCCCGGCACAACCACCTATGCAACATTCACGATGTACCGCGTGGCGAAAAACGTGCGTATACAATCAAAAACATCCCTATTGTCCTCATTCATAGCAACAAGGGCGAATTATACGCCATCTATGCCATCTGTCCGCATCAGCGCGGCAACCTCGCCTATGGTGCATTGGGTGGCTTAACGGAAGCAAGCCAACCGGGTGAGCCGTTCCACTATGTGCGTGAAGGCGAAATTCTGCGCTGTCCCTGGCACGGATTCAGCTACGATGTGACAACGGGGACGTGTTTGACCGCACCCGATACATTGCGCGTCAAAACGTATCCTGTTATAGTGCGCGATGGAGAAGTGTATCTGG
>DAIQNC010000602.1:0-2931 GCA_036788655.1 Ktedonobacteraceae bacterium | reverse complement strand
CATGATGCCTTCGCCACACTTCACGCACACGCGGTCGGTCATATGGTTGACTTCTTCGCGGTTCGCCAGTGACGCACGAGCGGTCTTTGAAAGTTCACCCTTCTTTGGCATGAGTGATAAACCCCTTTCACCTGGATAGACTTCTGTCGTATCGGTAGATATTTGTTACTCTGTTCACATATACAAACACAGACGCTCTGTGTTTTGTTCCATCAAGTATAGCATAGCATTGTGCTTTCGTCAAAAATTATGCCGTAATCTCCCCATGCTCGTAGAGCCAGCGTGCGAACTGGATACGCCCATCATCATGTAGCCTCTGGCGCATCTCACTGTTCTCATAGAGGTGTGTACGCTGGTGGACGAGTTTAATAGCCTCATTTTGTGTAAATCCTGTTGCCAGCAGGTAGTCGAGAAATCGCTGTTCATCTGATTGTTGTTCCCGTGCATTCATTCCCAGTGCCTTTGCAACGGCTTCGTCTCGCTCGGATGATTGACCGGAAAAATGTGGCTGTCTATCGTGCATGATGTTTCTCCTGTATGTTGTACGAACTGGCGCAATGATGAAAAAGGCTTCGTAGAGCCACGATTTATCGATTGGCTCTGACAGAGAATGAGCCAATCGATAAATCGTGGCTCTACGAAGCCCTTATTTCTTAGTATCTATAATTACGTCCCTACAACATTCATCGGCTTGAAATGGGGGTTTAAGGAGGTATTGTACTCAGCAATTTCAGGGACTTTTGACTATGAAGGAAGAGGACTTGTGCCAGTATCGCTTCACGCTCAAGCGGCCTATAGTGAAACCAGGTGGTGGGAGGTATACAGAAAAATTCATCAATAGCACTAGAGAGTGAAGTAGATACTATGAGACCATTATCCACAACGCATAACACAACGCATGACACAACGCATGACACCATACATAACACGATACATGATACAACCCATGACACTTGGAATATGTTTGTTGAAACACGTGATACGGCGTTACGAGATGAACTCATTATGCGCTATATGCCACTGGTACGTTTTGTTGTGAGCCGATTGGGCATTCCACCGACCAGCTTGCTGGATGCCGATGATCTAGTGAGTTATGGCATGATGGGGCTTATCAACGCGGTTGACCGCTTCGATCCGGCACGAGGTGTACGCTTCGAGGCGTTTGCTACCGCACGTATTCGCGGCGAGGTCATCGACCAGTTGCGTATCCTCAACTGGTTGCCGCGCTCCGCCGTTTCGCGTATTCGTCAGGTAGAGACCGCGCTTGCCACTGTCGAGCAACGTATGGGGCGCCCTGCAACGGATGAAGAGGTGTCACATGAGATGGGTGTTCCTGTAGAGCGATATCGTCAGATGCTGGTCGAGGCCGGCGTCTCCGTTCTCTCGCTCGATGCCCCTCTCAGCACATTCGCGCTGGAAGATGAGGCGATGACACTAGGCGAACTGTTGGAGGACATACATACGCCCGATCCGGCAGAGCAGACGGAGCGCAACGAGTTACAGCTTGCTCTGAGCGAGTCTCTTGATCGTCTGCCGGAGCGAGAACGCTTGCTCCTCGCGCTCTATTATCATGAAGAACTGACGATGAAAGAAATTAGTCGCGTCATGGCAGTTTCTGAGTCGCGTGTATGCCAACTCCATGCACAGGCAATTATGCGTTTGCGAACTGCTCTGATAGGCCATGACATACAAAATGCAAAGCGGCGCAGGCGTACTACACCCGATACACCATCAGAGGCGAAGCAAAAAGCAACGGCTGAACCGCGTCGCACCCGTCGTAGCAGTACAAGCAAACAATCTGGCCTCGCAGCTTCGTAATCGTTGACCAATCTTGATTTGACGGATATTTTCCATGTAGTGCCGTGATTTATCACGGCTGTGCGTAGCCACACTTCCGTGATAAATCACGGCACTACATGGAGCAGAGTTCATTATTCCATCCTTTCCCCCTATCGAAGTAATATTTATTGCCGATAACAGGTATAGGGGAGAGACGTTGAGCGGTATGTTAAGCAGGTATCGCAGGAACAAAGGGAGGTTTACTGGTGAAAGGATATCGTGGTACTCAGCTTCGTCTTGTACAGACAAACATGGGTACACATTCAGGGACGAAAGATAGCTATAATCAGCACCTCTCGCCATCCTGGAAAGAGCGACAAGCAGACATTGTACAGAGGAAAGCAACAGAGCCTAATACAGCAGGCCCCTACGAAAACGGGAGTGTAGAACAGAAAATGAAGCGATACATGCCGTCTACGCGAAGACTTGATCAGCAACAACGTATGGCTCGCATCGAGGAGCTACGTGAACTCGTGCGAACGGGTCGCTATCACGTTGACAGCAAGAGCCTTGCCCAGAGTATGCTGGACAACGAGACGCACTTTACGGAGCTACTCCAACCGTAAAAAGGTTTCATGTTCTTACCCGTTCTTTCCTATTGTTGCGTCTCATAACGAAGACACAAAACATCTATAAGAAGTATAAACGATTATGTGTGTTTTGTTGCTTTCAATAGTATGTCTAAAACAATGTTCTATTCGTGCGTTTACCACTTTTTGCATGTATCGCGGAATGTTGCGATGCTGCGTAGTTGGATGTGGCATCGCGCAGGGACGCTTAGAATATGCTTCTTATGAAGGAGGCTACCATGCTTGTGTTACGACGTAAGGTTGGTGAAAGCATCGTACTGGATGGAGTCATCAACATCTCGGTACTTGCAGTCGAAGGGGAACGTGTGAAAATCGGTATCAGTGCGCCGCCTGATGTCACAATTGTGCGCGAGGAATTGCTGAGAGTCATCTCTGATGGCGTGAACCACTCTTCAACGGTGCAACAGCGCGGCTAAGCCCCATGTTGTGACGTGATTTATCACGTGCGTCTCTGATTACACGCACGTGATGAATCACGTCACAACATGGGGCTTAATGCCGG
>DAIQNC010000601.1:0-2932 GCA_036788655.1 Ktedonobacteraceae bacterium | reverse complement strand
TAAATTCAACTTCACTGTGGAAAAGAGATACTCTATGATGAAAAGTCCAATTTTTGGAGCATTTCAGGGTCAGAAATCGAACGATCATATGCTCGGCCCTGAGCAAAAGATAGATTTTCCGATGCATCGTTTCTCGCCAGATGAGGAGGTTGATTTTGTCATCGTTGGCGTTGGTTCGGCAGGAGGTGTGTTAGTACAGAGGCTTGCACGTGCTGGTTTTCGCGTCGTAGGCATAGAGGCCGGGCCGTTCTGGGAGACGGAGCGCGATTGGGTCAGTGATGAAGCTGGTTCATCGAAATTGTACTGGAACGATCTGCGTATCACGGGTGGCGAAGACCCGATTACGCTTGGTGCTAACAATAGCGGACATGGTGTCGGAGGCGGCTCCGTTCACTGGGCCGGCTTCACACCACGCTTCCATCCGTCTGATTTTCACGTTCTCTCCTCAGATGGCATGGGCGCGGACTGGCCTATCTCCTACGACGACCTCAAGCCCTACTATGAGCTTCTGGAAAAAGAGATTCCTGTTTCTGGCCCCGCGTATTATCCATGGGGCGATCCACATGGCTACATTTACGCACAACATCCATCAGGTGGTGTCGCGGATATTCTCGTCAAGGGCTGCACACAACTGGGCATTCCCGTCGTTGCTGGTGGTCCCGTCGCTATTCTCGAAGGTTCGCATGATGATCGACAGCATTGCATTTATCGTGGCTTCTGCATTCAGGGTTGTAAAGTAGGTGCAAAACAGAGTACACTCATCAGCCATGTGCCAGATGCGATACGGCATGGTGCGGAAATACGTGCGAATTGCATGGTTGCTCGCATCAACATGAAAAATGGCAAGACCACTGGTGTCACCTACTTCGACCCCGATGGCAAAGAGCGAGAACAAAAAGCAAAGGTCGTTATCGTTTCTGGATACGCCATCGAGACGCCACGCTTACTCTTAAATTCGGCCTGTTCTGGCTTCGAGAATGGACTTGCCAATTCAAGCGGCACAGTGGGCAAATACCTCATGGTGCAGATTGGCAACGTCGTGATGGGACGCTTCGAGACACCCGTTCGTATGTACAAAGCACCGCCTGCTAACGGCCTGACTGAGGAGTTCTACGAGACCAACCCAAAGAACGATTTTATACGTGGCTTTGCCATTCAGACGGTAGGGCCGCTCCCTATCGCCTTTGCGAAACAGATGATGGTAGCAAAGGGCGCATGGGGTTGGGGAATGCGGCGCGTCATGATGGACTATAACCACTGGGCCGCGCTTGGCGTCCTCGGTGAGATTCTGCCGTGGGAAGACAATCGTGTCCAACTCGCTGACGCTACAGATCAATTCGGGTTACGTGTCGCTAAAGTGACGTTCGCACTACATGACAACGATAAAAAGATTGCTAAAGCAGGAGTTGAGAAAACGACAGAAATCTTCTATGCTGCTGGTGCTCAAGAAGTCGTGCAGGAGTCGCGCTATGCACACCTTGTCGGTGGCGCACGTATGGGAAGTGATAAAGAGTCTTCCGTCACCAACAGCTTTGGACGAACACACGATGTACCTAATCTCTTCGTCTGTGATGGAAGTTTGCTACCAACGCAGGGTTCCGCTAATCCCGGTCTCACGATTCAAGCGTTAGCGGCAAGAACGGCAGACTACATCATCTCGAACGGAAGAGAACTGCTCTCATCAAACCCCGACATCCTTCCGGTGGAGCATCCACCTGTCCGTCAGAACATGTCACCGCGAGGAACAGCAAATAAAGGCATTCCGAGAATTCCATCAATGAGACGATAGTTTTTGAGTTTCATAATGAAGGTGAACAAAATAGGTTGGATACGTCGTAGGGACAGATTTATCACGTCCGCTTGGCCTATCGACACTGTTCGCACGGACGTGATAAATCTGTCCCTACGACGTATCCGAGTTCATTATGTAACGCATAGAGTACATGGATGTGAGGAATACAATCATGGCAACAAATACATCAACGACATCTGAGGTTGTCGTTATAACAGGAGCTTCGGCTGGTGTGGGGCGTGCAATTGTACGCGCCTTTGCACAGCGCGGAGCCTCAATTGGCCTACTCGCACGTGGCGAGGCAGGGCTTGAAGGTGCAAAGCACGATGTTGAGGAACTGGGCGGTCGCGCCATCGCCATTCCTACTGACGTAGCCGACCCACAACAGGTCGAGGCAGCCGCCGAAAAGGTTGAGCAAACCTTTGGTCACATTGACATCTGGGTGAACGTGGCAATGGCTTCGGTCTTCGCCCCATTCAAAGAAATGGATGCCCAGGATTTCAAGCGCGTCACCGAAGTGACCTACCTCGGACAGGTGTATGGCACAATGTCCGCATTGAAACGCATGCTTCCGCGTGATAAAGGACGTATCATTTTGATCGGTTCGGCTCTCGCTTATGTCGGTATTCCGCTGCAATCTGCCTATTGTGGTGGCAAGCACGGTATTAAGGGCTTCTTCCAGTCATTACGCACGGAACTGATGCACGACAAGAGCAACGTCAAAATTTCGATGATACAACTACCTGCCGTCAACACTCCGCAGTTCAGTTGGGTCAAGAGCAAGCTACCGAATAAAGCACAACCTGTACCGCCCATCTACGAGCCTGAAATTATCGCAGGGGCTGTAACTTACGTTGCTGACCACTATCGTCGTGAGATGTACCTCGGCTTCTCGACCATCAAGGCCATCTGGGGTAATCGCGTCGCGCCCTGGTATGTCGATTCGTACCTTGCACGAACGGGCTACAAGTCTCAGCAAACGAATCAGAAGGCAGACCCGAATCGCCCGAATAACCTCTATCATCCAGCGGATGATAAAGAGGATCATGGTGCGCACGGCTCATTCGATAACAGGTCAATTACATTCAGCCCACAGGTGTGGGCGGATAAGAGAATTGGCTTGCTTGCGATTGCAGGTGC
>DAIQNC010000600.1:745-2945 GCA_036788655.1 Ktedonobacteraceae bacterium | reverse complement strand
GACGCTAGAAAGCTGGCTGGCGATTTGTTGCTGTGAAAGCGGTGACGAGGTAGGATTATTAGCATCGTTACGTAGCAAACCTGGACTATAGCTCTGCTGTGTTACCAGATATTTGTTACCGATGTCCATAAAAGGAATACCACCAGATGTGTCATAGGTGCTGACTAGAGTTTGTTGATCGGATGTCAGAGCTTGTAGCGGCTGCTGCTGACGGTCTGTCCCCTCGACAGGGACGAAATCGACGTAGGAGCTACTGTAACTGCTCTGGTAGAAGGTGAATGTGGACGTGTCGGGATACACGTCGGTACTCGACGAGGTGGTTTCATTGAGCGTGTGGAATGTGCCGAAGCGACTCATGGCAACGACAACGCCCCAGCGTTCAGCAGCGCAATAGGGGCAGAATTCGCCACCATAATAGAACACTTCCGGTTTTCCTGTTGGGCCAGTGAGTGCAGGCGGTGAGCCGGGTGGCGTCGAGAATGGCGGAACGATGTTGCCCGTGCCAACCTGTGAGAGAATGGCGGGGCTGACGTTCGTTACTTGCTGAAAGGTCGTTTTATCGGTGGTTGTTCCACCCGGCCCCGTCGATGTATTTTGACGCGAGACGAAGATGAAGATAGCAACGAGTGCGGCAAGTACAACAAGCGTTCCGATGATATAAGGCAAGGGGCTTCTCCGTCGGGTAGACTGTCGTTTCTGGTGCGATCCCCCACGCTGCGGAGTGAGAGTAGATGCAGCACGTTGTCGTTCTCTGCGTTGTGATGCCGACTCATGACTACGTGCGGACGATGAGGTAGAACCTTTTCGTTTTGTTTTTGCCATAGGATAGATAATCTCCTTCTAAGAGCTTCTCCAAACTGGGCCTGACATCCACGAGGGATGTCACTCCGAGAAAGGGGAGTGACATCCCTCGTGGATGTCAGGCCCAGTTCTAGTGCAGGCGCGGTGTCGAGGAAATTGAGACATCTTCCTCTTCCTCACCTTGCTCTCCTGGCCCCGTTGAACCGGAGAGCAGCAGCACGAGCGTCAGTAGAAACATAGCAAGAATAGTCACATGCAACCCCGTACACCATGCACAGATAGTATGCAACAGGACGATTTCGACGTAGACCAGATAAATGACGGTGAGCAGACCAAGTAGCGACCACACGAATTGAGCCAGCACGACGCGAGAAAAGATGCCCGATGGAGAAGATGCTGTTCGTAATCCGACGATGGCAAGTACAGCACTGACAATGCTCCATCCAAGCCCAGGCACGGTAATCGGGATTGTCGTTCCAAAGAGAACAGAATAGGGGCTACTCGTCACGCGCTCACAATTTACCAGACCACTTGCCGAGCAGAACAGGGGAATATTTTCATAATGAACCGCCGTCAGATACAGCGCGATACCCGTTCCTACAAGCGAAAGCAGCAGCAAAGCCCATTGTATCAATACACGATTTCTCTCTGTCGTACCTTCTATCATAATCCCACCCTTATCCTGTTTCATGCAAGCCTTGCCCTAAATTGTCCCTCATGCAGTGTGTGGTCTGGTGTATGAATGACGACCTGAATCTGCCATGTCCCCTTCATAGTTAACGTTCCCTGCCCACTATACGTTCCCTGGCTATTGGCTTGCAGCATAACACTATCTGTCCCCATCGCCATATCGAGCATTGTAGTTTGCAAATTTACCTGCGTATTCTGAGGTGGAACCTGTTGCGGAGACACAAACCTAACGGCAAATGTATTGTTCCCCAAATGATTCGGCGTGATAGTTACCTGCACAGTGAATGCCTTGTCGGTTGTCTGTACCGTTGCCTGGAATGCGGAAGATGTAGCAGTGTTCTGTGTACTTCCACATGCGGTACAGAGTACAATGATGAGAAAGCTCAGGAGAACGAAAGCAGAGAGCGGTACGATTGGCACAGGAAAGTGGCCCATATATGCATGTCGAGCGTCATTCATTATCTTCTTCGCCATCTACCAGATACTCCCATTTCACTACAATCATAAAGCCAGCATAGTGTAGGGGTCTAATTTATTACACCCTGAGCCTGTATTACTATTAGGAAAATGCTGTATTTTCTCTACGGTGTTCTCTATCTTTCTATTACGATTGAAATGCGTGTGAAGGTCAATTTTGATAGCCTGTATTTGTGCCATAATGAACAATAAGAAAAACGTGTTCTGAAATCGAACACTTCGTAGACCCCCG
>DAIQNC010000600.1:0-735 GCA_036788655.1 Ktedonobacteraceae bacterium | reverse complement strand
AAAAAAGACGCCCTAATAAAAAAATAGGGGGTCTACGAAGTGATTTATCAGGTAAAGAGATTATGAGCATACAGCAGGAAAAAATTGCACAGGCCATCAACATATTGAATGAGCTACAACTGGATTGCTGGCTCACGTTTGTGCGTGAAACGGATGAACAACCCGACCCGGCCTTGAAGCTGATTGTCAACCACGATTTGACATGGCACTCGTGCTTTTTGTTGACACGGCAGGGTGAGTGCATTGCGATTGTGGCTCGCTACGACGACGATTTAGTCAAGCAATCGAAGCTCTATACCACTGTTCTGCGCTATACCGAAGATATTGGGCCGTTGCTACGTGAAACATTGCAGCGTCTCAATCCTGCCTCTATCGCATTGAACTATTCCACCAGCGATGTCGCGGCGGATGGTCTGACGCATGGAATGTACTTGCAACTTGTCGAGGCACTCAAAGATACGCCGTTCGTAGAACATTTCGTGTCGTCCGCGCCGCTCATCTCGCGCTTACGTAGCCGCAAGACGCCCTCTGAACTCGCATTGATGAGCCACGCCATTCTTGAGACTGACCAGCTATTCAGCATGGTAACAGGTTTTCTACATCCTGGCATGACTGAACGCGAGACAAGCGAGCGCATACACGCCGAGATGGAACGTCGTCGTCTTGGAGCGGCATGGTCATATGCAAGTTGTCCTGGCGTCAAGTTCGGGCCAAACACTCTCTTCGGGCATGGCA
>DAIQNC010000599.1:0-2948 GCA_036788655.1 Ktedonobacteraceae bacterium | reverse complement strand
CATGGAATATTTTTCGGTCTCTCTTTGTTTGTTATCTTAGATAAAAGACGAGCAACAGACGTAGAGACAGGATGGACATCCTTGATTTCCTCTCACTCGCATTCAGCCACATGTTCCGAAATGAGCAGCGTGTTTTGCATGAGTGTGGAGTGAGGGCTGGACCGATAAACGACGTATCTTGCTGCTTAGGATACTACTTTTCATGGAGGGCGCAGAATGATTGACACAAAGCGTGCCATGACGGGACCAACGCTTACCTTACATGCCGAGACCCCTGTGGAGCGTGAGAAGCCGTTCGACGATATCGTGGAGCAACTTTTCCGAAGGGAGCTTGCTTATACACCAGACGATACAGTGGAAGAGGTGACAGATGATGTAGACGACCCCGTTGAGGTTGAGGAGGGAGAACCGGAGGACGTGGAGAAGGAAGAGCAAGAGCTGGAAGAGGTGCTAACTAGCCTGGAGCCAGCAGAACTCGATGAGATGCCTGAAATGCCACATATGCATGAAGGAATCTCGCACACCCCAACTGAACTGGAACCTTCACCTACCCCTTCACTGCCGACTGCCTCGCGTGAGACGATTCAGCAAGGGCGTCGCGTTACTGGAACACTACGCCGCCGCCGCTCTGAGGATGAGGATGGTTCAGTTAATAGCACGGATAATGGCGAATCCGATGCGGTCATGACCTATCTTCGTGAGATTGGGCGCGTCCCAATGATTACTCACGAGCGCGAGGTAGAGCTTGCTAAACGCATCGAAGCGGGCGATAGAGAAGCACGCAAGCAATTCGTCCTTGCCAATCTACGCCTCGTAGTCAGTATCGCCAAACGCTATGTCGGACGTGGCCTCTCGCTCCTCGACTTAATTCAAGAGGGCAACATCGGGCTTATTCGCGCCGTACAACGCTATGATTGGCGTCGAGGACATCGTTTCTCAACACACGCCACATGGTGGATTCGTCAGGCAATCAGCCGCGCCGTCGCCGATAAAGGCCGCACCATTCGTCTCCCCGTCTACGTCAATACTGCACTCAACCGCATCCGCCGCGAACGTCAGCGTCTCCTGCAAGAGTTAGGCCGAGAACCCACGGAACAAGAGTTAGCCGAGGCTACTGGTCTTGACCCGATTCGCATGGTCGAGCTCCAGGCCGCACCCGGCGCACCCGTCTCGCTCGAACTGCCCGTTGGAGAAGATGAGGAGCAGGAGCTAGGGGACGTACTCGCCGATACCGAATCTGCCTCACCCGAAGACATTGCCACTACGCAAACGCTCAAGGATGAGGTACAGCGCGTTCTCGAATCGGTATTGACGCCACGTGAACAACTCGTGCTGCAACTGCGCTTCGGCCTCGGCAACGGTCAGGCTCACCCCCTCGAACAGGTTGGGCGCGAACTCGGCATCACCCGTGAGCGTGTACGCCAGATTGAAGCAGGTGCGCTCGCCAAGCTGCGCCAACCACCTGTGCTGGATCGGTTACGCGGATAATATCCGTTCAGAAATAGACATAGAACGAGACCCTTTTGTGTAGATGCGCTACACAAAGGGGTCTCGTTTGTTGATGTAACGAGGTTAAATTTGGAATATGCTTCACTTCTACTTAACACATTTGACTGCTTATAATAAAATCGTTTTAATGGAAATTAAAGTTTTTTACCAAAACACCATGAATGATTGTCATAACCATTACGCTTATAAAAAGCATGTGCATTTGTACGTTGTACTCCACAACATAAGTAAATACTTACTATGCCTTTATCCTGTGCATATTTCTCGATAAACTGAATCAGCTTTGTTCCAATATCTTTATTGTGTTTATCGCTTTTAACCGCAATACCAGTAATTTGCATCTGTTGTTCCTCAAAGCCTATTGCATAAGCTTGTACGGAAGCAACAAATCCAACAACATCATTATCAATTACAGCTACAAATGTTTTGTAATTATCATCGTTTTTTACTCTGTCATAATGCGGAGCGATGTTTTGAGCAGTCACCCATTTATTGCCAATCTCATCATTCCACAGAGACAAAACCGCAGGGTAGTCTTTTTTTTCAATTTCACGGATACATACTTCCATAGCAATCTCAACTCCTTTTTATCGCCAGCATTACTACCTTCACACTAACATCATACCCATTACATGTATAGGAGATTGTAACACATGAGCGACGAATCAACTGCACTGGTTGCCATTCAGGAACGTAGCGTAGATTTTCACGGAGATGAAATTCTGGCAACACTTGTCGAGAGTGACGGAACAAAACAAGTCTACATTCCTTTACGACCAATTTGCTAATATCTAGGATTATCTTGGTCTGGTCAACGAGAAAGAGTGAATCGTGATGCAGTTCTCTCACAGGAGATTAAAGGTGTACGTGTAACACGTACACCCGACAGCAATGAGGTGCGTCCAGGTGGTAGTCAAATTATGCTCTGCCTTCCCCTCGACTTTCTTAATGGTTGGCTCTTTGGAGTGAATGCGAATCGCGTTAAGCCAGAACTCCGAGAAAGAGTTATTCAATATCAGCGTGAATGCTACCGTATTCTTGCACAGGCATTCCAGACCGACGATCAGGAAGTAGAAGAGCAAAGCCCAGCAGCTTCATTTGCTACCCTACAACAAATCAGGGAAATGGGACTTTCTATCGCTCGCATGGCAGAGCAGCAAATAGAGATAGAGCAACGTCTTAATACGCGCCTTGATCGTGCTGCCAACATTGTAAGCGGCATCAACCGACGATTGAGTGTGGTTGAACACCAATAAAGAAACCAACGATAAATTTTCACGATCCAATTTATGGAGTGACATAACACGGATCGATTCTGTCCTCTTTCCATCCTATACTTAAAACATAAGAACAGTGAAGTCAAGTAAGCACACAGAAAGAGGAGACCTACAATGAATACTTTCCAGATGAAGCTCGAACTCGTTGCAGTACCTGTTACC
>DAIQNC010000598.1:0-2949 GCA_036788655.1 Ktedonobacteraceae bacterium | reverse complement strand
CCGCAGCTACCGTTGCTACCACTCGTTACGTCGTTGAGACTGCTTGTGTGACTGTAAGAGTAGGAGCCGTAGGTGACGCTGGTAGCGTTCCCTGCGAGGGCGTAGACGCTGGCAATAATCGGCGAGGCAACACTTGTGCCGCCGAAGACGAGCCATCCACTTGCTCCCTGGTAGACATAGCTATCGTATACTGCTACGCCCGTGTTGGGATCTGCGACCGCTGAGACATCGCCTACCGTGCGATGGCTACAGCCGCTGTCCGTCTGCCAGGACGGTTTGGGGTCGTAGGAAGAGCAGCCACTGCCTGTGCCACTCCATACGGTCTCGCTCCAGCCGCGTGCGTTGCTTGCCTTTGTAAGTGAGGTCCCACCAACGGCGGTAACATACTGTGATGCTGCGGGATACTGAGCACCGTAGCCACTGTCTCCTGCGCTTGCTGTGATAGCGATGCCAGGATGATTGTAGTAGGTGGTGTCGTAGCTGGTGTCGCTGCTCGACTCGCCGCCACCGTAGCTATTGCTGATTTCGGTTGCGCCAAGTTTTGCGGCTTCGTTGACTGCTGTACCGAGGTTGGTAAGAGAGGACGATGATGCCTCAACCAGCAGGATATGGCAATTGGGGCAAATGGCACTGACCATATCGAGGTCCAGTGAAATCTCCTGCGCCCATCCACCGTTATTTTTGGGATAGTTGGTTCCACCGCTCTGATTGACCTTCTTGAAGCAGCCATTTGCGGTCGTACAGGCAGGAAGGCTAAATTGTGAGCGATAGACGCCTAAATCTGACTCTGCATTGGGGTCGTTATAGGCATCGACGATGGCGACGGTCTGTCCACTGCCAGCCGTTGCCGAGGGCAGGTTGTAGGCTGATTGCAGGTCGGATGGATGGTAGCCACTGACAGCGTTGGGGGTTATTTTGCTTGTCGAAGTGACTAGTAGAGCCATACAGCTAGCATAACCAGCAGGTGCAGCCGTACACACACGATTCGCATGGCGAGAAGCCTGTACATTGACAGTTTTAGCAAATGTGGTAACGGGCATACTGAGTGTTGCGAGGATCGCAAGCGCGGTCATAAAGACGATACCGGGTAGGACGATGAGCCTTTTCAAGCAGGTTCTCCTTCTGTCGATATACGACGAGGGCGTTCTACAAAGCAACTAGACATCGAGCAATGTCCATGCAGATAATAAGACAGTATTTCTTGAGACAGCAGGTGAACGCGATGTGACATACTATGTAACGCAGCCACAATTCATTGTGACACGACAAATACGTAAATGCGAATACCGCAAAAAGCTGTTCTGTGAGGAACTGTCAGGGATATGGCATCTATCCCTAAAGAGAAGTATACGGATGTAAGTGGTTTGCGTCAAGTGTTTATAGAGGAAATTTGACTTATTTTTATAAAAATCATGATAGATACTTTATTGCTAAGTTAAGGTATAAGACAAAATGGCGTCTTGTATAATTATTATAGAAGACTAGTCGTATGAAGTAACGGAAGAGTTGTATGAAGCCACGCATCGTCAAAGTGTTCTCCGAGAACAATGATTTTCAATATGTCGAGACGTTACGTCGTAATCGCGTCAAGCGTCAGCATTTCCACGAGTTCTTCGTCGAGGGTGTGCGTTCCATCAATCTTGCCATCAAGCACCACTGGCAGATACGCGCCTTTCTCTATTCACGAGAACGCAAACTCTCGGACTGGGCGGTAGATATACTCCGCCGCTCACAGGCACAGGTACATTATGAGCTACCATTGTCATTACTGGAAAAGTTGAGTGATAAAGAGGAGACTTCGGAGTTATTAGCGGTAGTGACAATGCCCGAAGATGATTTGAGACGCATTCCCGTACACAAGGAGTTGCTTGTTGTCATCTTCGACCGTCCAGCCAGCCCCGGCAATCTCGGCTCCATTCTCCGCTCCTGCGATGCGCTACATGTGGATGGCCTGATTGTCACAGGTCATAGCGTTGATGTCTACGACCCTGAGACGATACGCGCCTCGACGGGTTCGTTTTTCGCGCTTCCCATTGTGCGCCTTGCTTCATCAAAAGAATTACTTCCCTGGTTCGATGTTGTGCGAGAACGCATCGGGCCATTTCAAATTGTTGGTAGCGACGAACGTGCTGAGGATACTATCGACGCACATGATTTCACGAAGCCAACGATGCTGGTAGTAGGTAATGAGACGTGGGGCATGAGTGCGAGCTACAAAGAACTATGTGATGCAATTGTGAAGATACCGATATACGGCTCGGCCTCGTCGCTTAATGTTGCCAGCGCGACCTCGATTGTGTTGTACGAGGTGGACAGGCAACGCCGCCGCTAAATATCTGTAGTGCAACAATGATGAAGGTTAACAAACGAAATCGGCACTTCGTAGACCCCGATTTATCGATGGGGTCTACGAATTTCCCTTTAGAACACTACTGGCAATGCCTCTAATCCTCGAAGCACGAAGCTACTGCGCCAGCGAACTTGCTCTGCCGGAATACTCAAGCGCAAATTGGGCAAACGCTGGACGAGGGTATTGATAGCAATCTGACCTTCGAGTCGGGCCAGTGGCGCACCGAGACAATAATGTGCGCCCTGTCCGAATGCCAGGTGTTTGTTGTTCTCACGAGTGATATCTATCACATCAGGGTCAACAAAGTAGTTCGCGTCACGATTTGCCGAGCCTATCACCGCCATTACCAGTTCACCACGCGGAATGGTTGTTCCGGCAATCTCGATGTCTTCACGCGCATAGCGTTCGGTTGCCATTTCAACCGGACAAACAAAGCGCAGCAGTTCTTCAATCGTGGGCTTGATGAGTCCTGGCTCGCCACGCAGCTTTGCGAGTTGGTCGGGATGCTCCAATAGTGCCAATGAGCCACTTCCAATCAGGTTCACCGTTGTTTCATGACCGGCAATCAGCAGAACAACAATCATTGCCAGAACTTCATC
>DAIQNC010000597.1:0-2959 GCA_036788655.1 Ktedonobacteraceae bacterium | reverse complement strand
CACTTGACGCGCTGAACCTGTTATTTTTGATGCAGAGAAAGAAAAGTATACTTCGCCGATGAGCCAATATCTATCTTCACATATTGCGGAAGAGCTAAAACATTCCACACCTCTTCAACGCACACCACTTCTCGCACTTCCACAGGATGTCGCGGAGCGTATCGCGGCAGGTGAGGTCATCGAGCGGCCTGTTTCGGTTGTCAAAGAACTTGTCGAGAATGCGCTGGATGCAGGGGCAAGTGATGTGCGTGTCGAGATACGAGGCGGTGGTCTGCGCCTGATACGAGTCACCGACGATGGCTATGGTATCCCCGAAGATGAGCTAGAACGTGCCTATCTGCGCCATACGACAAGCAAAATTCGTAGCGTTGAGGATTTAAACCATCTACAAACGCTCGGCTTTCGTGGCGAAGCTCTTGCCAGTATCGCGGCTGTCTCAGAGATGACACTGCTCAGTCGCGCCATCGAAACTGAAACGACGAACGAGGAAGGTGAAGTAGGAAGCGAGCAGGCAGCACTTTCGCTGACAATTCGTGGCGGTGAGGTGAGCCAACGCACACGACGCGCACGATTACATGGTACAACTGTGACGGTACGTGACCTGTTCTACAACGTTCCGGCGCGTCTCAAATTCATGCGTGGAGCGCGTACTGAGAATGGGCATGTGATGCAATTGTTGCAACGCTATGCCATTGGCTATCCTGCTGTACGCTTCAACCTGATAATTGACGAGCATATTGCGCTGCAAACGAGCGGTAGTGGCAATCTTGCGACAACGTTAGCGGAATTGTATCGAGTGCCACTTGAAGAGATGCTCTATGCCATTGATGTGCATACGGCTCATTGTAACATCCATGGTTATATCGGAAATCGTGTGCTGGCTCAGAGTAATCGTCAATATGTGATGTTATTTGTGAATGGACGTTGGGTGCAGTCGCGTCCATTGCAGGAAGCGTTAGAGCAGGGCTATCGTAGCCTACTTCCAAAGGGCAAACATCCTCTACTCGTCCTCTTTCTCGATGTGCCGCCCGAAGAGGTGGATGCAAACGTGCATCCTGCGAAAATTGAAGTACGATTAGTGCATGAGGACGAGATTGTTGCATCGTTGACGAATGTGGTCAAGGCGGTGTTAGAGCAGAGTCCCGCACTACCAGAGTCTGTGCAATTTCCTGGGCCTGTACTGGCGAACCAGCGACGCTTGCCGGGTCCACGTCGTCGAGGGTTGCGCGTCTCGGAGTCGTCGGAAGGTTATAAGGCGGAGAACGCACCACCTGGAACGGCGGAAGTTATCGCGCAATTACAACCTCTCGCGCAATTGCAACAAGCGGTCATTCTGTGTGAGGCTCCCGATGGCAGTCTCTATCTTGTAGACCAGCATCGCGCCCATGAGCGTGTGATTTACGAGCATCTGCGGCGCACGTATGCTGGAATGCAACAGAACGAAGCGACACAAACAGAGGCACATTTGTTGCTAGAGCCAGCGATAGTCGAGATGAAACGCTATCAGGCCGACTTGCTGGAACAACGCTTGCCGATGTTGCATGGTCTGGGCATCGAATGCGAGCGTTTCGGTGGACGAAGTTTCCTGATTCGCTCCGTGCCGGGTGGAAGCGATGGTGAAGGTATGGAGCAACTGGTCTCGCACCTGCAAGAATTGGCAGAGGTGGCGGCAGAGGATAGTAATGATTGGGAAGACCAGTTGTTGGTGCGCCTCTCGTGTCGTTCAGCAATGCGACGTGGAAGAGTGTTAGGGAGTGGTGAGCAAACCACGTTGTTGAAGGCGTTGGCAAACGTGTCGGCCCCGGCGGTGTGTCCACATGGAAGCCCGATATTGCTGCACTATAGCCGCACGTTTTTGATTGATAAGTTTGACTGGTAAACATGCTATTGACCGCTCGCCGTCTCAACGGCCTGTGGCGTTGTTTTTCCACGTAACAGGTAGGCTATGCCAACTGCAATGAGACCACCTACGAGTGGCCCGACGATGTATATCCAGGCATCTCCGAGTTGACCAGCAACGATGAAGGGGCCGAGCGAACGTGCCGGGTTCATAGACGCGCCACTAGCGGTATAGGCGAACATGCCGTCAAGCGCGATAGTTCCGCCAACTGCCAATGCCGCATTATGCCCAATCAGGCTGTGGTTCGTGGCTGTACCGAGAATGACAGTGATGAGGATGAAGGTGAGAATAATTTCGGTGACAAGGGCAGGTATCGTTCCAGCATGAGGGAGCGTTTCACCGAGATGTCCGGCGAGTCCAAAGAGGGAACGCAGAATGAGCGCGGCGAGAATAGCACCTAGTATCTGCACAAGAATGTAGCCAGGGACACGCTTCCAGGGGAAGTCGCGGCGCATAGCGAAGGCAATGGAGACGACTGGATTGAAGTGTGCGCCTGAGAGACCACCAACGACATAAATCATTGCCATGACCATTAAACCGGGGGCGACGAGGCGTGCGTTGGCATTTACTGGCCCATGACCTATTGCGTCGTAGACATCGGCTCCTGCTGCAACAAAGGTGAGAAGAAATGTGCCAAGCATCTCAGCAAGAAGGCAACGCCATATCTTTGTCGGATCGTCACGATCCTTTTGTTCTTTCTGGTCTTTCTTATGTTCAGACTGCTGCTTTTTTTGTTGTTCATCCTGCTCAGGCTGTCCACTCTGCTGCTTATTATTATGTTCTTGCGAATGGTTATTAGATTTGCTGGTATCGGTACTCATATGCTCTACCTACCTCTCAGGATATGTTGCTATATAGAATACGGATAGGTCAAGCGTTGGGAAGACAACCACGTCTCTTTGTAGGCCGACAATTCATTGTCGGTTTACAAAGAGACGTGTTAACGGCGTAGAGCTTGCACAAGTAGTTCGGCAACAATCAGAAACACAAAGTCGAGGACGAGCAGGATGGCGAGGGCAATGTCGATGCGCGATGAGATGAGAATGGCAACTTTCAAGG
>DAIQNC010000596.1:0-2962 GCA_036788655.1 Ktedonobacteraceae bacterium | reverse complement strand
CGCGTCAAACGCCCAATCCACCCCAGGCTGAATTGTCCCTCGATGATGATACCTGTTTCGGGGCTTTCCAAACGTGTGACGATGAGTTCTCCCCCGCTCACCGGGTCTCTCGTGATCAATGGATTCATGTGATGTGTTACTCCTCTATAATAAATGTTTTCGTAGGGGCGTTATTCTATAACGCCCTGGACGCTAATATCCTGAACGCCCACAGTTCCTGATATTCAGGGCGTTATAGAATAACGCCCCTATATGTTGGCTTAACGTAAACGTCCTGAAACCGTCACGCCTCTGGTAACAAACGCCGTATCGTGCTTCGTCTGTTCGATGCGCTCCATGCGTGAACCGAGGGCAACCAACAATGCGCCAGAGCGACCAATGAGGTGACGTAGAGCATTGTGGGATGATGCAGCATGAGCAGCATTACGTCTCTGTTCTGCCTCCTGCAAACGCTCGTGCTGATGTTCAACTACCAGGTAATCCTGGATGTAGCGGTTGGTGTTCATGGTCTTGCCTCCAATAATTTCTTCTTGTCGCTGCTATTTTTTACCATTGAATTGATGTTTATTACTATCACAAAAGGATAATAACATATAAAAATAAAAATTGTCAATACTTATGGCAATAAAAATCATCCATTTGATAAAATTTGATAAAATTTGTGTGGTCATGGTGTAGGGACAGGACGAATCTGTCCCTACACCATGCCCACACAAATTTCCCTAATCATGCCCTCTACGATGAATAAGAAACATTGTCCCCTCGCCTTGCGTGGTAAGTATGTTGTTATCGTAGTAACCAGGAAATTTTGATTTGACGGAAACCATGTAGTGCCGTGATAAATCACGGCAGTCTGCGTTTGACTGCACATCCGTGATAAATCACGGCACTACATGATTTCCATCGAATCAAGGGTGGCGGACTACTACAGATATGAGGAAGGGAGTTGTAAATGGCTTCAACACAACCAGCAAGCCGAAGTAATCAAGATAGAAACAATTTGCATATAAGCGGACAGAGTTCGACGCATCGCAATATTAGTCAGATGGAGCGCGTGATTTCTGCTCTCGGTGGTGTCTCACTTGCTACATTTGGTCTTAAACAGAGCAACTGGTTCGGCACGGGGCTTGCAGTTATCGGCGGTCTGTGCGTTGTACGTGGCGCGACAGGGCATAGCAATCTCTACGATTGGCTCGATATCAGTACGGCGGAGCAGAAGCAAAACTTCGCACCCGGTATTCCACACACGGTTTCGAGCATTCCAGGGCAGCGTGGGACACGTGTGCAGCGTTCAATGACGGTGCTGCGCTCGCCACAAGACCTGTACAATTTCTGGTATGACGTGGAGAAAGCTCCCCTTTATATGGACTATATTGAGTCGGTCATGAGAACAGGTGAGCGTACCTCTCATTGGATTGCAAAGGGACCACTCGGTAATCAGGTCGAATGGAATGCTGAGTTACTTGAGGTTGTACCGAACAAGACGATTGCATGGCACGTACACGGCAAGCCGACAACAGGTAATGCTGGCAAGGTGACATTCGAGCCTACCCCCGACGGACATGGCACGGTGGTAACACTGGAACTCGACTTCTTCCAGTTTCGCGGTGCGCTCGGTTCGAGCCTCGGCAACCTGCTTGGACACATACCGGAGCGGCAGGTCATAGGGACGCTGCGACATTTCAAAGAACTGATGGAAGCTGGTGAGATTGCCACGATCAAGGGGCAGCCAACTGGAGAGGGAAGGAAGTAACATATGAAGGCACTTTGCTGGTATGGCACACATAAAGTTCGCGTCGAGAACGTACCGGACCCGGAGATTCTCAATCCGCGTGACGCGATTGTGAAGATTACGACAACGGCCATCTGCGGCTCCGACTTGCATCTCTACGATGGCTACATTCCTGCGATGGAAAAGGGCGATATTCTGGGTCACGAGTTCATGGGCGAAGTGGTCGATGTGGGTAAAGGCGTCGAAAACCTGAAAAAAGGTGAGCGCGTCGTCGTGCCCTTCACAATTGCCTGTGGACGCTGCTACTACTGTCAGCACGACAAGCCCGCGTTATGTGATAACTCAAATGTCGATGCAGGTATTGCGGAAACGCTCTACGGCTATTCAGCATCAGGCATCTATGGCTATTCGCACATCTATGGTGGCTATGCAGGTGGACAGGCGCAATACGCTCGCGTCCCATTCGCCGATTTCGGGCCAATCAAGGTTCCAGAAGGCTTGACCGATGAGCAGGTCATCTTCCTCTCCGACATCTTCCCGACGGGCTATCAGGCGGCGGAGAACTGCAATATCAAACCCGGCGACACGGTAGCGGTCTTCGGTTGTGGTCCTGTAGGTCAATTCGCCATCAAGAGCGCGTATATGCTCGGTGCGGAGCGCGTCATCGCGCTGGACCGTTTCCCCGAACGCTTACGCATGGCAGCAGAGCAGGGCAAGGCCGAGGTGTTTAACTATATGGGAATGGATGTCGTCGAGGTTCTCAAGCAGATGACAGGCGGACGCGGACCCGATGCCTGTATCGACGCCGTTGGCCTCGAAGCGCACGGTATGAGCATCGGGGCTATCAACGATACCGCGAAGCAAAAGGCACGATTGAGTACAGACCGTCCTCATGCCCTGCGCGAAGCAATTCAAGCGTGTGGCAAAGGTGGTACAGTCTCGATACCTGGTGTTTATGGTGGCTACCTCGACAAAATGCCTTTCGGAGCCGCCTTCGCAAAGGGTCTCACCTTCAAAATGGGTCAGACCAATATGCAAAATTACCTCAAGCCACTCATGCAGCGCATCCAGAATGGCGACATCGACCCCTCATTCGTCATTACGCACCGCATGACCCTCGACGAAGCCCCGACGGGCTACGAAATCTTCAAGCACAAAGACGACGAATGCATCAAGGTTGTCTTGAAACCGTAACAACGAAATAACTTGCAGGGTGTGATAAATCAGACC
>DAIQNC010000595.1:1905-2967 GCA_036788655.1 Ktedonobacteraceae bacterium | reverse complement strand
TAGCACAGTGTACTGACCTTGCGGCCCGGCAGGAACAGGCTCTTCATTAAACTGGAACGTATTCCCAATCGCTTGCTTGAGGAAAGGATAGCTAGCGATGGAGCTAATGGTAAACGCCACCTTGCCAGAAGCAAAGTCGTTTTGCCATGTATAACCAGAGGTGATATGTACTGCCTTCGATTGCACAAGCGGCGCAAATTCACTGAGAGCCTGTTGTGCATATTGTGCATTGTTTCCGGTAGCAAAAGCCGAGCTCTTGCCATCAGATGATACGAAATTTGTACCACCAAGACCTTTGTACAGAATCGACCAGAAATCAACGTCTGGCGTGTACGAGAGACCCCATTGTGAGCCATCAGGCTTCGTCAGCTTCGTGATATCGGTCATAAAATCCTGAATGGTTGTCGGGGGTGTAAGGCCGTTTGCTTGCAACATGCTTTGATTGTAGTAAATGACAACCGTGCTTTTGTTGAACGGAAGCATGTACTGTGTGCCATTAATTTGACCGTCCTGCAACATCTTAGGATAAATGTCGGCAAGATCACTCTGGCTCAACCCATTTTTGCCAGAGATGAACGGCTGCAAAGACGAGATAGCATTTGCTTGTTGGAATTGCGTTGCCCACTCCTCGTACACCTGGGAGATGGCTGGTGGCTGGTTTGCAGCAATTGCAGCAGTCAGCTTCGTATTCAGCGTATTGTATGAGTCGAATGCCTGAACGTTAACAGTGACGTTCGGGTGCTGCTGCTCATACTGGCTGACAAGTGTAGCGATAGTAGACTTGTTTGCGCCAGTTGAGAAAGCGTCCCAGAAATTGACCGTATACTTCCTGCCGGGGTCAAGTACGCCAGGGCTAGTCGAGCCACTTGACGAATTATTACTCGATGTTCCACCACAGGCGGTCAAGAGAAGCAGTGTCATCGTCAAGAGAACAAATGTCAGGCGAGACCATGTGTGACGCATGTAAAATCCTTTCCTGTTTTTGAAATAACAAACTAAAAAATGCATGATACAGTTTTTCTTCAATACCACATTACCATATCAACCGTACAAAATAACGTC
>DAIQNC010000595.1:0-1873 GCA_036788655.1 Ktedonobacteraceae bacterium | reverse complement strand
GTAGGCTCGACGTACTACGAAATTAGCCCTTTGTACTACCCACTGAAATACCCTCGATGAATTGACGTTGGGCGACGAGAAAAATGATGAGAATTGGCAGCGTTGTAAAGGCTGCCGCCGCCGCGAGTCCAGTGACATCCGTTCCGTCTGCCGATGTGAAGGCTTGCAAACCAACTTCTACAGGACGCAAGGCATCCGAACTCGTGACGAGATAGGGCCAGAGGAATGCGTTCCAACTTCCGATAAGCACCTGGAGCGCAACAACGGCGAGCGCGGGACGTGCAAGCGGAGCGGCTATCAACCAGAGAAACTTGAAGCGCGAGCAACCGTCAATTTGTGCCGCTTCCCAGAGCGACGGTGGTAGCGATAGAAAAAACTGCCGCACGAGAAAAATGCCTGAGATACTAACGCCGAAAGGAATAATTTGCGCTTGATAGGTATTGATCCAACCAAGCGTCGAGACAATCAGGTAGCTCGGAATAAGTGTTGCCTCGAACGGTATCATGATGAGCGCGAGAATTGCCAGGAAAAGCACATTGCGCCCCGGAAATTTCATCATGCCGAAGGCATATCCTGCCAGAAGCGAGGTGACAACGGCAAGAATCGCTGTACATAATGCGATAAAGATACTGTTCGCAAAGTATTGTAGCCAGGGAGCATATGTCCAGGCATGTACATAATTCTTCCACTGCCAGTCGGGAAAGAAAATGGGCGTCGTCGAAAACGCATCATGTGTAGTGAGCAGCGACGAAACGAACATCCAGTAGAACGGAAAGATAGCGATGATAGAGGCAACGATAACTGCGACATAGCGCAGCGTTCTCCAGGGTTGTTGATATCGCCATCGGTTACGTCTCGCATTTCCTCGTGTGGTCGTCACCGTCGTGATTGGTGGAACGGTTGGTGCTGTCGCCATAACTATTTCATGCTCCCTTTTTAATATGCTGCACTTGAATCGCGGCGCGTGAGTAACAACTGCGCGGCAGAGACGGTCAACACCAGTAAGAAAATGATGACGGATACTGCTGCTCCCAGGCCAGCGTGAGAATTGTTCGAGAAGGCTTCGGAGAACAGATAGAGGCCGAGTGTACGAGCGGCATTGTTCGGCCCCCCTTGTACGCCCACAAACAGGAAGACAGGTTGAAACATCTTAAATGCCTCGATGGTTCCCAACAGCATGACCACAAGCGTAATAGGAAGCAGCAGAGGCCACGTGATGTAGCGAAATACCTGTAATGGATTAGCTCCATCGACTCGCGCCGCCTCAGAAAGCGAAGGATCGACATTGGTTAAACCTGCCATGAAGAGAACGGTGCTAAACCCTGCTGCCTTCCAGGTTGTATAGAGAATGATACTGAACAATGCCCAGTGCGGGTCGCCAAGCCAATCTACAGGGCGCAGGTGGAACACACGCAAAATGCCATTGAAGAGGCCATGATAGTTATCGAACATCCAGTACCAGATGGTGGTTGTTGCCACAAGTGGCGTAATGAATGGCGTGAAAATGGCTAATCGCCAGAACGCCCTTGCGCGAATGCCGGACATGAGGATAAGTGCGAGAAACAACGAAACAAACAGCGTCAAGGGGACGGATATAACGACGTAGAGAATCGTTACCTGCAACGATTGCCAGAAGTTCGGATCATGCAGCAGGAAATCATAGTTGCCGAGGCCGACAAAAGGTTGCCGGGCATGATTGAGGAAATTCCATTTGAAGAGACTCATGTAAAACACGAATATCGAAGGCGCATACGCGAATACGCCCAGAATGACGAATGCGGGCAACAGGTAGAGATATGCCTGACCCGTCTGAAACCAACGCCGTAGATGCCTGCTAAAAGGATGTGTCACCCTTTTTGCGCCCGAAGCCATA
>DAIQNC010000594.1:0-2970 GCA_036788655.1 Ktedonobacteraceae bacterium | reverse complement strand
GTTGTCCTGATTGCTGTAGCTCATCAACATCGAGCTGTAATTTCCGCAATTCCTCGCGCAACTCTTTCACTTGCGCAGGTGCGGCGGCAAACAGGCACTTCTCTTTGTGCAATAAGCCAACCTTGAAGAGACGCGCCGTCACTCCTGGCGTCTCGGTCACTTTACTATACAACTGGCAAATATGCGAGCCAGGGGGAATACGTTCTGATCTACCCTCTACACTAAGATCCATATCTTCCTCCACGAGTTGTTGTCATTCCTTCTCGTTGCGCCCGTTGCTCCCGTTCCTGCTGTCTCTGCTGGTGGACACGAACCGCCCGGTTATTCCATGAGATACAGAGCCACGCCGTTCCACCAAAAAAGATCATATCTATCAGAAGCGCAAATCCTAGCGCAAGCAGGAATTTTGGTAATGCGGCATGAACAAAAAAAGCAACGATGAACGTGATAATCCAGATACCCGGCAGAAAAAACAAAATCCATGAGAGGATCAAGCGCATAGTCTGAACAGGCGATAGTATAACCATCCCATTGTAAGGGAAGAGCATGCGACGCACAAATGAATAGTGCTGTGTCGTGTTAGAATTTTCCATGCCATTCGGGGCATCGTGTCCAGCGTTGTTTATCACGTTATAGTGTCCCCTCTGTTTCGCGTCGATGCCGCAACCAGCGTTGCAGTATCTCCTCCGCTTGATAGAGAATGTGTGCTTCATTCTGATAGGTGAGTAATCGAGAAGCCTCATAGAGCGGAAACCAGTTCACCACATCATATTCATGATCATGCAAAGAGATATCGCCGCCGATAGCCTCCAATAAGAAATGCCGTACCTGTTTATGATACCGTATGTGTTCACGTACAAATGAATACGAGACACTGCCAATATAGGCAATGAGCCGTACCTGTAGTCCGGTCTCCTCCTGTGCCTCGCGTATTGCCACCTGCTCTATTGTCTCGCCGGACTCAGGCGTTCCTTTTGGCAACGCCCATATGCCAGCATGACTTCTTCCTACTAGCGCAACTTCCGTCGTGGTCACGTCGTCCTCTGCTGCCTCATTCCATAGCCTGAAATGCTCCGCCTGTCCTTGTTGTTCTCGCTGTCCTGGCTCATCATTAGTAGAAGCATAAAAAGGTGAAAGGCGAAAGACGACGCCACCCGCTGAGTACGCTCGCAGTGTTTGATATCGCTCCATGACGCGCTACAAACCCTTCTATAATCGTAGCATTTGTATTCAAGATTATTTGTCACGTACCACTATACAACATTATGCGTCTGTCTGCTACTTCGTAGAAACCCGATTTATCGATTGGCCCACCATACGGAAACGGACGAATCGATAAATCGGGTGCTACAAATCGATAAATCGGGTCTCTACGAAAGTGCGCTTCTTACTGCATCGACGTTCCTGCCGGGTGCGTTGGATGGAACGATACAGTCCGGTGCAATCAATACATGGCGTTTTGACGTTAATGATAGAGCCTGTGCTACCTCGTCCTGTACCTGCATCGGTGAGCCGCTTTTGAGCGTTTGGTCACTGACACCTCCCATGACGGCTTTGCCAGAGCGACGCTTGCCCTCGCCCAGGTCAGGATTGCCTTCTTTCGACGCCGCCCAGCTTATTGCCTGTACGGGATATGAGGCAAGCTGGTCGAAGTAGATACGTGAGCCACAATTGTGCAGAATATTGAATTTGCCTCGTTTCTTGATGGCATCCAGAAACTCCATATCGTACTGTTCACCGAACTCACGATACTGATCCGATGTCAGCATTCCTTCGCTTGCCCACCCATTCGTCGAATAAAAGATGCCACTTGCTCCCTGCTCAAAACAGGCGAGTGCGAAGGTTGTGAACGTTTCTGTGATGATGCGGAGCGCGGTGTGCAATGCGGAACGCTCCTCGCGCACACTTTGTATCACACGCTCGGCTCGATTACCCACCAGTTGCTTTGCGACTGCCAGAGGGCAGAAGATGCTTTCTACGAAATATGCCTCGAATCCTACGGAATGTCTGATAAGTTGTAAAGCGCGTAGTTGCTCGCCTAATGCACCTTGATCCGGCTCCAGTGGGCGTAGCCGTTTCCAATCGGAACCACTTCTGATAGGGCTACTCTCGTAGACCGGAGCCTTATGCTTCTCACCCGATGGACGCACCTGCACTCCCCATCCTTCGACGTGGTAGGAGGTACGCGGATTCACCTTCACAAAGTCCCAGTCGTAACGCGAATAATTCTCTACTGTCGCCTCCGCAAACGTCTGTACATTCCATTCGCGCTCGTAATCATGTCCCCACATACTCGCCGGGACACGATCCACCGCGTCACCACGCAGGGCGGCATCTACACGTTCCTTCTTATTCATTCTACTAATGTTCCTTCAATTTCCAGGTCTGTACAAACAACTTTCGCCTATTTTTCGAGTTCTTTGAAACGATACCCCACACCACGCTCCGTCAAGATATACTTTGGATGTGCCGGGTCTTTCTCGATTTTCTGACGCAGGTAGGTGATATAGAGACGCAGGTAGTGCGCCTCATCTCGATACTCATGCCCCCAGACCTTCGAGAGCAGTGTCTCATGCGTCATGAGCCGTCCGGCGTTATTGACCAGATGATACAGTAGACGATACTCCGTCGGGCGTAGCACCACTTTCTTGCCACGCACCGTCACCTCACGCCGTGAGAAGTCAATCTTCAGGTCGTTGTCAACCACAATCTCCGTCTTGCGTGCAGGAGGCGGCATCAGCGAACGTCGCAACAAAGCACGTACACGCGAGAGCAATTCACGCGGATTGAATGGCTTTGCAATATAATCATCGGCTCCTAAGTCCAGGCCATGTATCCTATCGCGCTCATCTTGACGCACAGTGAGCATAATGAC
Organism: Ktedonobacteraceae bacterium; assembly: GCA_036788655.1. Lineage (GTDB taxonomy): Bacteria > Chloroflexota > Ktedonobacteria > Ktedonobacterales > Ktedonobacteraceae > JBBQVS01. The sequence continues at coordinate 95 of DAIQNC010000594.1, read as the reverse complement.
CGGAACGGTTGAAACCTCACGAATGGCGCGTAGCGTCTCGAAGCCGTCCATCTCTGGCATCATCACATCCAGAATCACGAGATCGGGCAGATGTT
>DAIQNC010000593.1:0-2976 GCA_036788655.1 Ktedonobacteraceae bacterium | reverse complement strand
CAGATGGCGAGTAGCGCAACGATGGAAAAGACGGACGAGATGCTGTGTATCATGCCGTGAACAGTGACAGTTGGAACTGCTCCTACCGGATAGCCAGGAGCCACATCTTGCGAAAAGATGCCGCAGACAATCATCGTCAATCCGCTCAGAAAATGGAAGAAGGGAACAAGCCGTTCTCCAACGCCACGCTCAAGGATTTCACGCCACACGATTGCTGTGCAACAGGTGATGAGACCGAAGAGAATGAAGTTGACCTGTTGCATCCATCCATTGGGACCGAGAGCCAACGCGCTAACCGCTTGCTGCATGGCGTTATAGCCGGGGCGCGTCATGCCTTCAATTGTGTAGGTTGCGGTAAAGAGCAATGAACCGATTGTGCCGCCTATGATGATCCAACGGTACATCCTGGAAAGCGGTGCTAAGGCGGTGGTGTTGGTAGAATTATGATGAACTGATTCGAGCATGTTCTGAGCGGTTGTGATGTTCTGTGCCATGATTGTTTTCTCCTGTTCTTCATGATTGTAAGTATTTATGATTGCTTGTGAACGTTGTTTGTTCGTATTCGTATCTTCTGAGGAAAGTATAGAGGATTACGGGTGAGAAGCCATCCGCGCAGGGGTTGAGTTGAGTTTGATTTTTCGAGAGTGGAGTCTCAACCTGGAGATGGATAGGAGCGACAAAAGAGAGTATAATTGGCTATCGGGACCGCATAGAATATGTACCAGTTACATTAAAGTACCGTTTTTTGACAATTGCGTAAGAATACGATAAAGTACAGGTGTTCAACTTTTCTTTTGTATGAAACACGTGCAACCCTGTATTACCTGTACGGGTATAATTTATTACACCCTTTATTGCAGAAGTGAGTATGTTATGACAACGCCCGCACGTCTTCAATATCTCAATATTAAGAGCCAGTATACGGATGCGGTTTTGCTATATCAGGTGGGCGATTTTTATGAAACATTCGATGAGGATGCTATTACCGCGGCACGTGAGCTACAGATTGTGCTGACGCGGCGAGCGTATGGCAAGGAACGTGTGCCGCTGGCAGGTATTCCACTCCATGCTCTTGATAATTATGTAGGGAAGTTGGTGCAGCGTGGCTATCGTGTCGCTATTTGTGATCAAGTGGGCGAGATTGGCAAGGGCATCGTTGATCGTGCGGTGACGCGCATTCTGACAGCAGGAACGCTCTCGGAGCCGAATTTGTTGCCGACGAAGCAGAATAATTATCTGGTGGCGATTGCAAGTGGGCGCACACAGACGGGTCTAGCCTCTATAGATGTCAGTACGGGCGAATTTACGGTGACGTGGTTTACGCCAGATGAGCTACCCGTTGCACTCGATGCCGAGCTACAGCGCATTGCGCCCGTCGAATGCTTGCTTGTTGACGGAAGTAGCCCCGATGTTTACTCGTTTCCATCGAAGACCATCACTATAACGCATTGTCCACCGCATTTTTTCCAGCAAGACACGGCCTATACGCGCCTGTGCCGTCAGTTTGGTGTGCAATCGCTCGATGCGTATGGATGCGCGTCGTCTCCACAGGCAATCGCGGCGGCAGGTGCGATTGTTGCCTATGTTGAGAAGATGAATGGCGCGTTACTCACTCTTCTGACGGGTCTTCGTTCGTATCGCACGACGAGTTACATGAGCTTAGATGCTCACACACAGCGCAATCTCGACCTGTTGCAGGGTTCACGTAGCAACTCGGTTCATGGAAGCCTGTTGCACGTACTTGACCGCACGATTACACCGATGGGAGCGCGTTACCTGCGAAAATTGTTGACGCAACCATTGCTCGACCTGCGCGAGTTGGATGGTCGCCTGTCGAGTGTCGAGGAACTGTATGAAAGTCCGGCGATGCGGAGTCGTTTCACGATGCATTTGCAGGGCATACAGGATATGGAGCGTATCTCTGGACGAATGCGACAGGGGAGCGCGGTGCGTAACGAGGTTCTGGGTCTGCGCGACTACCTCAATATCGTGCCACAGGTGCGAGACCTGCTTCTGGGATGCGAGTCGTCGCTATTGCGTTCGCTTGCCGATGAACTTGACGCTTGCCCTGATGTCACGACGCTGATTGGACGTGCCCTTGTGCGACCTGGTGATGACGAGGATGTAGACGATGAAAAACGCCTCATCAAACCAGGATTTCATGAAGAACTGGATGAACTCTTTGCCTCGATTCGTGATTCCCGACGTTGGATGGTTTCGCTAGAGGCACGTGAACGCGAACGTACAGGTATCAAGTCGTTGCGCGTGAGTTATAACAAGGTCTTTGGCTACTATATCGAAGTCAGTCATGCCAATGCGAAACTTGTGCCTTCCGATTATATCCGCAAGCAGACGCTGGTGAACGCGGAACGCTTTATCACACCAGACCTGAAGGAGCATGAAGCACGTATTCTGAGTGCGGAAGAGCGTATTGAGGAGATGGAGCGCATCGTCTATACCGACCTGTTGCGCCAACTCAGCACCTTCTATCCTCAGCTAATGACAACGGCGGCTGCGATTGCGAAGGTCGATGTGTTGTTGAGCCTTGCGGAAGTTGCGGCACATCAAGGCTACACGCGCCCGACGCTGGAGCATGGTTATGGGCTTGAGATTGTCGGTGGACGACATCCCGTTGTCGAATTTGCGCTGGATGGCGATGTCTTTATCCCGAACGATACGCGACTAGAGGCCGAGGATGCTACGCGCCTGATGCTGCTGACAGGCCCGAATATGGCGGGTAAATCGACGTATTTGCGACAGGTGGCATTGATTACGCTGCTTGCACAGATTGGCAGCTTTGTTCCGGCACGTAAAGCGTGTATTGGGCTGGTAGACCGTATCTTCACGAGAGTGGGGGCAGAGGATGATATTGCTTCGGGTAAGAGTACCTTTATGGTCGAGATGGAAGAAACGGCGACCATTCTGCATCACGCCACACGGCATAGCCTGATTATACTCGACGAGATTGGACGCGGA
>DAIQNC010000592.1:0-2977 GCA_036788655.1 Ktedonobacteraceae bacterium | reverse complement strand
CGCTGGCGACTCTACAATTACTAGTTTTTTTGCCATGCGCCTAACTCGATCCTTGCTTACTCTGTATCTTTTCCCGTATGGATGAGTATTCCGTGTACAATCATAGAATAACACATCCCGACAAGTCGTTTACTCTCTTCATTCGTCTATTGTAATGAACCCAAATTGAGACGAAAAAATTTCTTTAGAAGCATAACACATACGTGCAAGCCCCTGAAAGTACCTGTGTCTGCATACTTGATTGTCATGCCGACTCATGTTATCCTGCATATACAAGACGAAATAGATGAGCCAAATCTGGGTTAGCGGGGCGCGATACGACACTATTGGGACCACATGGAGCGACAGCATGGGAAAACAACGAATGTTCCGACCTTTTAAGACAGGTACAAAGGGTGCAAAGACAACCACCAGTGGAGAGAACACAGGCAATACAGCCAGTACGCATAGTGGACTTGATATACTCGACGAGCCTGTGAACCAGCACGACGAGCAAGCTAGCTCCACACTTTCTGCCAACGAAACACATGAAAACCAGCCCATTCAAAAGCCTGCACATGTCGGCGATGGATTACGAGCAGGCATTGCAGTAACGAGTGGACGATTGGCAGGTGCAGTTAGTCGTCGTCTTCATATTGGTGGCGGTACGAGCATCGTAGGTGTCGTTGCTCAGGCTATTTATCCACCCATCGTCAGTCATCTGTCCCAACAGTTGCAGTATGGAAGTCTTGCTGTGACAGGAACGAATGGAAAGACGACCACTAGCGGCTTCATCGCTGCGATTCTCGCCGATGCAGGTTTGCGTGTCTGGCGCAATCGTGAAGGCTCCAATCTACAGCGTGGTGTGGCTACCTCGCTCGTTGTACGCGCACAACCTACCGGAAATCTGCGTCGCTCAGGACGTGCCGTTGCCGTCTTCGAGCTTGATGAAGCCGCCTTTCCGTCGGTAATGCGCCTTGTTTCTCCTCGCGTAGCCGTCTTCACCAATCTGTTCCGTGACCAACTCGACCGCTACGGCGAGGTTGACAGTGTAGCATCGCTCTGGCAACAGGTCATCAAGGAAGGCGTCCTCGCCGATACCACACTTATTTTAAATGCCGACGACCCTGCAATAGCCTATCTCGGCACACTTGCCAACAGTCCCGTTCTCTACTACGGCATCGACGCCTCTTTACCAGAAATGACGACAAACGAGACGGAACATCATCAAACACTCGATACTCGCACCTGTCCGGTCTGTGGTGGCGAACTACTCTACTCGGTTCGTTTCTATAGTCATATGGGGCATTACGCCTGTCGAGATTGTGGGTGGGCGCGTCCTCAACCGCATATCCGTGCCATAAGTGTTCAGGCTGAGGGCATTGATAGACAGCGTGTCGTTGTTGGATCGGGACTACGCTCACAGAGCCGACAAGAACTCACGATTCCGCTTTCAGGCATCTACAATGTGTACAACGCACTTGCCGCAATTGCCAGCACTCAAGCAATAGACATTGCGTGGGAGCCGATTGTGACGGGCGTAGAGCAATTCAAGCCTATCTTCGGACGTGGTGAACGCATACAGGCCGAAGGCCGCACTATACGGCTACTCCTTGCCAAAAATCCTACTGGCTTCAATGAGGTACTGAGAACGTTATGTAGCGATGGTATCTCACGGCATATCTTGTTCGTCCTTAATAATAACATTGCCGATGGACGTGATATTTCCTGGATATGGGATGTCGATTTTGAGCGGTGCGTGGGGAATGTTTCGACGCTCGTGGTTGCTGGCAACCGTGCGTTAGACCTCGCCATACGCTTGAAGTATGCAGGTATTGCTCAAGAGGATATGCTCATTGTACCACCTGCCCCTCTACGTGCGAAACGCCGCGATGAGCAAGCACTGGAAGGACGATATGGATTGAAGTCAGCGATTGACGCAGCGTTACAGCAAACGCCAGAGGGTGAAACATTGTTCATCGTCCCTACGTATACAGGTTTGTTAGCAGTACACCAGGAATTAGAGCGGAGAGGTTTTACATCGCACTACTGGGAAGGACGTGATTACTAATGTCGAATCGTCTACCTGATACACCGCAACAACCATCGTCATTTACCCTGACATTAGGACATCTGTACCCTGACCAATTGAATCTTTATGGCGATAGAGGAAATATTCTCACGCTACGTCGTCGATGCGAGCAACGAGGTATTTCATTGCGCGTCGTTCCGCTTGGCATCGGGGATGCGCTCGCGCCAGATGAGTTCGATATGCTCTTTATTGGTGGTGGGCAAGACAAAGAGCAGGCTCCTGTCGCACAAGACCTGTATGAAATCAAGGGCATTGGTCTCTGGGCAGCGATAGAGGACGATATGCCAGTGCTAGCGGTATGTGGGGGCTATCAATTGCTGTCACACTACTACCGACCTGCCGAGGGGCCAGACATGCGTGGTCTCGGTGTCTTCGATGCGTGGACGATTCATAAAGGCTCACACTCGCCACGCTGTGTTGGTGATATTGCTATTCGATGGAATGGTAGCACGCTCGTCGGTTTTGAAAATCACGGTGGGCGCACCTACCTGGGAACCGCGAAACCACTTGGAAAGGTACTCAAAGGCAACGGTAATAACGCGGAAGATGAGACAGAAGGAGCCATCTATCGCAACACCTTCGGGACATACCTACACGGGTCACTGCTCCCTAAAAATCCGCATTTCGCGGATCATCTCATCTCTCTTGCCCTACAACGAAAGTATGGAAGAACAGATACAGGAAGTCTCGATGCCCTTGCCCCCTTTAAGATCGAGACATCAGACACTATAATAGATACAGGGAATACCGGAAAAGGGGATAGGGAGAATACAGAACCATTACACAGCGGTTCTGTCGATGAAGAACTTATTGTACAGAAAAACGTATTACAATCATTAGATGATCGTCTGGAATGGCAAGCCCATGCCTCTGTTCTTGAACAACTGGGATTGTATGCCGATGCTG
>DAIQNC010000591.1:0-2995 GCA_036788655.1 Ktedonobacteraceae bacterium | reverse complement strand
AAAGCTCCTGATATTTCATGTTGTGGCGTGATTTATCACGTCTGTGTTCCAATTAACGACGCGGACCCCGTGATAAATCACGGCACAACATGGAGAATGTTACGCCTCGACATCGGCTTCGAGTTGGCGCATCATATCTTTTTTGCCACGCTGAAGCATATCGACGTATTTTTCGTTCATGGGGCCACGTGCCTTCCAGCGTTTCAGAACATCGCTCCATGTGCAGGTGTTGTCATCGAGGAACCAGTGTTTCTCTTTCGCGTCGAAGAAGGCAGGGAAGGCGCAGTCGATGACGTATTTCTTCTGCTCTTCATCGAAGTGCGCCGGAATTTTGAGGTTCAGTTCGTTGCAGAGCGGCACGGCGGTAGACATCCATATCTGGCGCAGTTCGTCGTTGCTATGTCCCTTGAAGCCGTAATCGAGTTGCTCACCATGTTTCTTCATGTCGTCGGGCAGACCAAACCACTCGACGGTGAGCATAAACATCCAGTCAACGGCCTTCTGTAACTCCTCGTGTCCGGCGGCATCCTTGTTGATTTTTCGCATGTTCTGCTCACCGTGACGCAGATGGAAGGTCTCTTCCTTGTCCACTTTGACGAGGGCGCGTTTCCAGGGGCCGAAGGTTGTACTCTGGTAGACATCGCCGAGCAGCGTGTAGCCAGCACGATCATAGAAGGCGTTGGCAACAATCAACTCAACCCAGCTATCCAGCGGAACATCGAAGGCGTAGGGATATTTGAAATCGCGTGGCTCGCGCTCGAAGATGAGCTTCTCCGTATCGACGCCGAGGTCACGCATCAAACGATAGGCGATATGGGCGTGTCCCATCTCGTCCTGGAGAATGGAGATGGCGGAACCGAAGGCGTTCAGCGAGGGCGCGTGTGTGGCGGCATTGTAGTACGCAGGTGCGCTAATCAACTCCGTATCGGCGGAGACGGTCAGGATACGCTTGATGCCCTCAAGATAGATGGGACTCATATGGTCGAGCGACTCCACCAGTTGCTGACGATGAATGCGATTGAGCAGAGCCTCTTCGCTCTGTAGTGTCGGTGCTGGCGATATAGACATGTCGATGGTCTCCTTGCGGATAAAGTGTCAATATATATTTTTGTGTGTTTCATATCTCCATATGGATATATCAAAATTGTACGTTGCACAGGAAGAAATGTCAAGGGTTTGGGGGTAATGAAGTATGCCCGTACATGGCTGCGGTAAGATAGACAATCGTGGTGTGATTGCCAGGGTGTGATGAATCAGACCCCTACACGGTGCTGGCAATGAATGTTTGTATGCCGAAGACCACCGTGTAGGGGTCTGATTCATCACACCCTGGTAGCAACATCGCCCGTGTCCATAATAATTCCTCAACGTTCATCGTCTCTTGAAAACGTTCGCAGAGTGGCTATCAGGGCGTAATAAATTATGCCCGTACAATTAGATGCCAGTACATTAAATGCCCATAATCTTGTAGACGTAGTTCTGGGTTTCGGCTGGCATACAACTGAGCCAGTTCGCACCGCAGTTCTGCACTGCTATCTGAACATTGCCACCACCAGCATTATAGGCGGAAAGAGCCATGGCGTAGTTACCGTTGTACTGTGTATTGTATGAAGCCATGAGTTGTGCTGCCCCTTTGAGGGCGGAGATGGGATCATAGGGGTCGATGCCGAGTCCGTAGGCAGTTGCTGGCTCGAATTGCGCGATGCCGACGGCTCCGGCAGGTGAGTAGGCGTTGGGGTCGAAGCTACTCTCAGCGTAAATCTGGCGCACGAAATAGTCTGGCGAGATACCTGCGGCTATGGCGTCCTGTTGTGCGATGGCGACATACTGACTGGTAGGCAAATCCATGTTTGGAAGGTTGCCTGTGTTGACGTTCATAGCGGTACTTGATGTTGAGCTATTCGCACCGCCATTCCCTGGCATCTGCCCGATGGTATGTGCTGAAATATCCCAGTTTTGTTGACTGGAGGTTCCCCATTGCGCGGCACTGGCGAAAATATGATAGGTACTCTGCCCGTCGTCGAGTGGAGCGAGCGAAAGCAGTGTCAATATCAGACCCATAAGTGTCAGTCCCAGCGCAATCGCGTGACGGAAACGACGCGGCATTCGACGTGACGCATTGACAGTTTCCGGTAACACCTGTGTGCGCTTCATTGTCGCCGGAATCACCACCATCTGGTCTGTCTTCTTGTGACTTCCCATCGTCGATTGAAGCGCAGTGATGAGCGATGGGCTTGATACGGCTGCGAAGGTACTGGGTGTTTGTTGCCCTGTTGTCTGTATTGGAACGAGCGAGAAAATTGGCATATTCGATGCCAGTTGTGGAGATATCTGCTCGATTCTCTGACCTGTCATGGGGCCAGTATGTATCTCATCTTCTCGACCCGGCGAAAGTTGGCGCGTAACGAATGGCGAGTCTGAAAGTTGACGTGTGGCAAAAGGCGAATCTGAAAGTTCACGTGTAACAAAAGGTGAATCCGAAAGTTCGCGTGTGGCAAAAGGCGAATCTGAAAGTTCGCGTGTAACGAACGGCGTAACGGGTTGTCTATATGCTACAGGCTGGGCCTGTTGGATGGCATCTGCAAATGGAGCAGGTGTATGCGTAAGCGAGTCGGTATTCGGCTCCTGTGAATAGTGAGTCGGTGTGTGAGATTGTACAAGTTGGTCTGTCGATACTGTTGCAAACGCCTTGAGTTTGAGGGGTTGCGAGACAGGAACTGCTTGCATTAGCGGCTCTTCAATCACGTCAGCGTCACCGTGATGAAACGATGGAAGAGAACGAAACTGTGGCATGAACTACCTCTTACTATCTACGTTGTACAGTATACATTTAGAAACGAGTCTATATCAATTAACGAGATATGTCAAAATTTGTAAGAGATAGCACCCAAAAGTCATGTGAAAAGAGACAGATGTGAGGTAAGGGAAGTCCGGGGCAGGCACAAGGCACTGCCCCTACTATATTATGTCGTTGCGGCGGAGATTTCGTATCTAG
>DAIQNC010000590.1:1504-2999 GCA_036788655.1 Ktedonobacteraceae bacterium | reverse complement strand
GGTCTTCGATGACGACCCACGCCTCTTTCACGGCATCATGCCCTACCATAACAGCGAGATGGTGAGTTGGAGTTACCAACGAGTATAAGAATATATATCCCTGACATCCACGAGGGATGTCACTCCCAGAAGGCGTGGAGTGACATCCCTCGTGGATGTCAGGGATAATGCTTCTTTGCCTTTCAGGACTTCGGGATCGTAAATTTGTGTTGTTGCAGACGTTGGAGAAGGCCAGGGCGATGAAGATACGAGCGCACCCATGTATTAAAACGCGCGTAGAACTCTTGAGTTGTCTGAAATTGCTCGGCAGCATCACGCAAATCGACTAGTAAGCGAACAGCGTCGTCATATTTTGCACCTGCCGCTTTCGCCACCGCCATCTCGATTTGACGCCAGTACACATCTTGATGTTCCTGGATATCTTGCAGATGGCTCAGACGCGCTCGCTCTTCCTTTTCACGTTCCTCACGCTCCTGTTTCGCCCGGATTTCCTTGCTTTCGGCCAGTAATATTGGATACGGTATATGTTCACCTGTTGTTTGCTGTGTCTCTGTCTCACTTCCACTCAGTTTACGCAATTCCACTGTCAGCAAGCGACTTAGACCTGGCTCATTACGTGCTAACCGCACAAGATAGTCAATGCGCCGGGTTTCCGGTAACTTCTGAATCAGGGCAGTGAAATCATACTGATTCGATGTCATCATCTCTCTGCTATGTCGGGCTACAGCGTTGAGCAGTTCTCGCGGTACTTGCAATAATTCAGCCAGTGCTTGCTGCGCTCCCGTTAACTGATTAAAAGCTGGTGGAACTGCTGGCACGCCCTCATAATCAGTCTCATCAGTATGTCCATCAGGCATTCCCTCATTCTCCTCTTCCACCTCATACTCGTCCTCGTCCCAGTTCTTTTCCTCATCATCGTATCTATCGAATAACATTCCCTGACTGGCTAACCACGCAATGTATAACGCTCGCATATCCCCTTCCATCAACTCTTCACGAATAGGAGCGAGCGACCCCAGTTCATAGTCCACCAGTATCTCAGGACTTTCCATCTCGCCAAAGTGTATATCGAGAGTATCGTAGTCTGCATGTTGCGTAAAGACTACATCTTCCCCGACATCATAGCCATCAAGAAGATTAGACGGCAATACACCATGCGGAAAGCGGAATGCCAGTCTTGGAGAACCCCAGTTGGCCCAGTACAGAAAGGCATCGAAATATTGGTGCAGCACCTTGACAGGATCGTGCTTGAAGTCGCCCCAGTGATATTCAATGAAAGCGTGAGTGGACGATGCTTCAATGTGACTGGAGAGGTTATTGACCTCATCTAACTGCTTTTTCGTAAGAGGCCGATCAATGGTCATGAATTCATATCGCTGATATTCGCTCATAGCTACTGTCCTCCGTCAAGCATTAAGGTTGCCGTCAATGATAACACAGCTAATAGAGAAGGGCAAATTTGCCCTTGACAAACATCGTTTTTCCAGTTACAATA
>DAIQNC010000590.1:0-1494 GCA_036788655.1 Ktedonobacteraceae bacterium | reverse complement strand
ATCATTTAGAAAGCGAAACTATGGCGGAAGGTACAGCACGTGAGAGGCGTCACGCACGCACAAAACAGGCCATATTAGATGCGGCACAGCAGATTATCGCGGAACGAGGAACCGAGGGTCTCTCGATGCGCGAAATTGCTCAACGCATTGAATACAGCCCTTCAGGTCTTTATGAGTATTTTCGTGGTAAAGACGAGATTATTCAAGGCTTGTGTGACGAAGGCTTCGACCGTCTCGCCGAACGAATCCGTTATAGAATAGCAACCGAACATACGCCCATACAACGTTTGATAGCATCAGGTGTAGCATACCTGGAGTTCGCAACGCAGCACCGTGAACAATACATGCTCATGTTCAATACCATCTCAGATATGCACTTATCGTTGGAAGAGATTGGCGGCAACTCTGCGTATGGCCTGTTGAAACAAGCGGTGCAGGAGTGCATCGATGCTCACGAGTTCAAGGTACACGAACATTACGGGCAAGAGGAGATGTCATACCAACTCTGGGCCTTGATGCATGGCCTCACTATGTTGCGCCTCACACTTTTCAACAACGAGAGCGCGGATTTCGACACCTTCAATCGTCAGATTTTGAAAGAGGCAACTGAAAATTTACGCTCTTCGTAATTTTTTTTACTGTTCACCATACAATGTTCAATTTACAAATATCGTTCTACATTTCTCGCACAAAAGGGAGACTTGACATGGCACAGATTGTCAACAAGCGCATGACCGTTGATATAGAAGGTGATTTCGTCGTATTCCTGATTGGAATGCGTATCAACAAGCCCTGGAAGATATGGCAATGGCTACCAACTACTCAGGCGATGCCGAAGATGCTACGCGAACTGAGCCAGCACAAAGAGATGGGGTTACTCAGCTTTGACACCTACTTTAGCTTCCCCAACGTCACCGTCGTGCAATACTGGCGTTCATTCGACCATCTCGTCGCCTATGCTGGCAACAGAGACGCGGAACACTTTCCAGCATGGGTCGCCTTCAACAAACGCACGGGCAGCAACGGCGATGTCGGCATCTGGCACGAAACCTACAAAGTCTCGGCAGGAGACTACGAAGCGGTCTACAACAACATGCCAGTATTCGGACTTGGCAAAGCAGGAACACCCGTAAGTGCGGTGGGACGCAAATCGACGGCGGCAGGGCGTATCCAATGCGACGTTCATAGAAACTGTCATTACAGGCATTGACGAAATAATCTAAATACATGTAGTACCGTGATGTATCACTGGCGTGTGCCAGACTGAATACGCTCGTGATACATTACGGCACTACATGTACATTAAGTCTTGCGATATGTGTTGTTTCTTGTACTTCATTGCATCTCCTTTATACTCGTAGAGGACAAATCAGCTATCTCGAACACTTCAAGGTCAACAGGCTCCGCTACTAGAGGAAGTGCGACATAAAAAGAAGAAATTTCTCGATTCAAGCAAAGGAATGAGGAAGGGAAAGGAAGGACAGAGAGAAAACG
>DAIQNC010000589.1:646-3011 GCA_036788655.1 Ktedonobacteraceae bacterium | reverse complement strand
CTTCCTGCTGTTGGGCGAATGACATCGAGCATACAGCGAATCGTTGTTGTTTTGCCCGCGCCATTGGGACCGAGAAAACCGAAGATTTCGCCTCGCTCGACCTGTAATGAGATGCCTTTGACCGCCTGAATTGAGCCATACGATTTTTGCAGGTGGTCGATGTCAATTACCGTGTTTGTTGCGCTTGCACTATGTGTGCTGGTTGTGGAAGTTGCCGGAGTGGTCATAATCCTATCTCCTTTTCACTTTGTTGACGTAACTGTTCTGCTAATGATTGGAGCGTATCTGCTGTCGTTTGCTGCTCCTGCGCTGTCGCATTGCGTACCTCTAGCGTATTGCGTATCGTTTCGGCAGTCATGTCGGCGACCTGCTCTATCGAGAATTTGAGTTGCTCCGGCAGAAACTGATCGACGAGAAGAAAGCCGATAGAGATAGCCCACAGCATATAAAGTTGTTTGTCCAGGTCGATATCGGTGCGAAGAACACCCTGAGTGCGTAACGTCTCTAAAAGTATCTTATTGATTGCTATTCTTCGCTCGATATCACCCTTTGCGAAGTCAGTACGTGCCAATTCACCAAGCATTTCAGCGTCCTGTATCATAAGTGCTTTGATGATTGGATTGGTGAAGGCCATCAATGTTGCATGTTTCATCATGCTATGAAGCGTACCGCCTTCGGGGTCAGCCGCGATTTGCTGCTGGATATCATGATTGACGCGAGTACGCTCACGCACAAGCAGGGCGAGAAACAAGTCATCGCGTGTCTTCCAGTGCAGGTAAATTGTGCCTTTCGCCACACCCGCCTGCTTTGCGATGTCATCCATCGTAGTCTTCTTATAGCCAAAGCGTTGAATCAGCATTGCAGCTACGTCGAGAATACGGTTCGCACGCTCTTCGCGTACTTCATCTCCTGGATTTGCCATGATGTGTTCCTTTGACTACATGACTAACTGTTCACAATCAGTCATTTCGTTTCCTATCTCTAATTATAGAGATAAAACGCCAATTGTCAAGTTCGAGAAATACACCGCCATCAAAAGTTTTAGTATCCTAAAAACAAGAATATCATAGATAAAAATAATTTTCGATGGTTTTAATATAAAATTTTATGCTTATAAAAGAGAGCGGAAATCTTGTGCTTGACCTTGACCCAGGGATAAGGTTGTATATTCTGATCAGGTACTTGTAGTGGCGTGATGATGAAATTTAATCGACGAAATCGGCACAGTTGTAGGGGCCTTAATTCATTACGCCCTGGGTATCTCGCAACACATCGTCGAAGGAACGCGAGGGCGTAATGAATTAAGGCCCCTACAACTGTGCCGATTTCGGATGTAAAAGATCATAATCATACCATTACACATAGGGAGGATGAGGTGAAACGAACATACTTACATATCGGTGAGATAGCGAAGTTGCTTGGTATCACCCAGAAAGCCATTCGGCATTATCAGAAGATAGGCTTATTGCGGGAGACGGAGCGTTCGGAAGCTGGTTATCGGCTTTATGACGCACAAGATTTATTGCGCCTGCAACGTATTCGTCGCTTACGGGCACTTGGACTTTCGCTAAAACAGGTCAAGGTTGTGCTTGGGGATGCAAGCCAGGAGCAGACGCTTCGTAATGTCCTGCTCACGCTCGATGAGGAGCTTTCAACACAAATTCAGGTTTTAGAGGAGCGCAGAGAGCGTGTACGAACGCTATTAGCGATGGAAATATTAGATGAAGTGACGGAGACCGTAGTAGACTCACCGAATCTCCAAGCAGTAAAAGACTTGCTGAATGCACACAATATTGCGATTAGTGCTGAGTTAATGGCACAAGAGATGCAGATGTATGGACACCTTGAGAACTTTCACTGGGGGGATGGTCATAATGAAGCTGTGAAGGAACTTTCGATGCAATTGCTGCATTATGCGGGCACTCATTCAGAAGAATATCGTCAACTGCTGGCACTGGGTGAGCAATTGATTGCTATCGCACCCCTGTCACCAGATGCATCAGAAGTTGAGCAACTCGCACGAGACTTTAAGGCATACTTTATGGAAAATACCTACTTTTTCGATATGAGCAAACAGATAAGCAAAGATTTTCCCACGATGCCAGACCCATTTAACGCCATCTTCTCAGAACTGATGATGTCGGGGTATACACCCGCGCAACAACGAGTGTTCGATGGCTTAAAACAGATGATAATGGCGCGGGCAAGACCACGACGATCAAAATGCTTGTCGGCCTGCTCCAGCCGGATGAGGGATGTGCGTGGGTGATGGGACACGACGTATGGTGTGAGCCACTTGCCGCGAAATCTGCAATTGGCTATGTTGCGGACCGCTCAGTGTTGTACGAACGACTCACGGGGCGTG
>DAIQNC010000589.1:0-636 GCA_036788655.1 Ktedonobacteraceae bacterium | reverse complement strand
TCAGATGCGAAGTATATCACGCACTGAGTCGGAGCAACGAATCCGTACATTACTTGACCTGTTGGGATTGACCGAACACGCGGATCGCTCCTGTGGGAGTTACTCGTTCGGCATGAAGCGCAAACTTTCGTTCGCGGCGTCACTATTGCATCAACCGTTAGTGCTTATCCTGGATGAGCCGCTCAATGGACTTGATCCACGTAGCGCACGACATCTCAAAGACTTATTCATCACGCTCTCCCAACAAGGGACGACAATTTTGCTCTCAACACACGATTTGAGCGTTGCTGAGTCGCTCTGTCACCGCGTTGGTATACTACATAGAGGAAAGTTGCTCATTGAGGGCAGTGCATCAGAATTGCGACAACTTGCCGCCGCATCAAATCTCGAAGACGTGTTTTTGAGCCTGACAGAGGAGCAACAGGCAGAGGTGGCAGAGGTGGCAGAGGTGGCGATATGAATGCGATACTTGCAACTCTGAGTACACAGATAACGTCTGCCCGTAATGCTATGCGTGATGAGTCACGCATGAAGGTAGCCGCAGTGGTTATGCTGCTCGTTGATGTAGGATTGATGCTATGGGGCGTTTCTCAATTGCGGATGAGCGTTCAGCGATGGCAAATACAAGGCGTTCTT
>DAIQNC010000588.1:2613-3011 GCA_036788655.1 Ktedonobacteraceae bacterium | reverse complement strand
AAAGTGTCTGCATGGTTTCGTAACATGTAGGACGTATCGTAAGGAGTAAGGATGTATACACTCGGAATCAATGCCGTCTACCACGACTCCGCCGCCTGTCTAGTGAAGGATGGACAGGTCATCGCAGCAGCGGAAGAGGAACGCTTCACACACATCAAGCATGGTAAACGCCCCATTCCCTTTTCCACCTATGAACTTCCCTATAACGCTATTAACTACTGTTTGCAAGAAGCCGATATTGTGTTGACTGATGTGGAACATATCGCCTACTCCTATGACCCGTATCTTCTGCTTGGTAAGCATCTTCATGATGCATTTCTCACACTTCCTCTGCAACCGAGCGCATCCACTGCACCTTCTACGCTCTCTGAATGGGAATCTCCCTGGGATCCGCTCTT
>DAIQNC010000588.1:0-2585 GCA_036788655.1 Ktedonobacteraceae bacterium | reverse complement strand
GACATCTCGCGGGTGGTGTTCCCTTACATTTGCAGCCACGATTTCGCGGCTATCGTTCGCAAGGATTCGCGCAATGGCACTTTGTTGAGCATCACATTGCTCACGCTGCCAGTGCATTTTATCCATCTCCATTCGAGGACGCTGCTGTACTCACACTGGATGGACGCGGTGAACGTGCCACCACAAGCTATAGTGTAGGGCATGGTACAACATTGGAACGCCTGAGCCAGGTCAATATGCCTCATTCACTGGGTATTCTTTATGAGCAGGTGACGGAGTACCTCGGTTTCTTGCACTCTTCGGATGAGTATAAGGTCATGGCCTTGGCATCCTTCGGCAAACCAACTTATGTGAATGAGTTCCGTGATATTGTGCGCTTAGGAACGGATGGTCAGTACATCATTGAGAGTCCACGCCTTGTGGAACGCTTCGGGCCAGCGCGTGTGAAGGGTGGGTCGCTTGAACAACGTCATTATGATATCGCGCACTCGTTGCAGGTAGTGCTAGAGGAGACGGTGTTGGAGCTTGTTAGCTGGTTGCATGATGTGACACATATGGAAAATCTGTGTATCGCAGGTGGTGTCGCCCTGAATTGTGTGCTGAATGCGCGTATCCGAGACCGGGGACCATTCAAACGTGTGTGGGTACAACCTGCGGCAGGTGATGCTGGCACTGCACTGGGAGCCGCATTATGGGTCGATATACAAGAGCGCACGAATGCGGAACGAGCCTATCAGATGAATCAAGCCTTTCTGGGGCCATCTTTTACTGATGACGAGATTGAACGCTTTTTACAATGGTCGAAGCTTCCCTATCGACGCCTGACAGATGTAGCGGAACAGACCGCCGAATTGCTTGCTCAGGATAAGATAATCGGATGGTTTCAGGGGCGGATGGAGTTTGGGCCGCGAGCATTGGGAGCGCGTTCCATTCTGGCTTCACCACTTCATGCCGAGATGCAACACAGATTGAATGATATCAAGGATCGTGAAGATTTCCGACCCGTTGCTCCTGTCGTGTTGGAAGAGGAAGCTTCTCACTGGTTCGCTGATGCCACTGTTTCGCCATTCATGCTCTTCGTCTACGATGTGCTACCCGACAAAGCCGAACGTATTCCTGCTGTCCGGCATGTCGATGGTACGGCGCGTATCCAGACTATCAATCGAGAGCAGAACGCGCTCTATTACGACTTGCTCAAAGCATTTCAGGCGCGAACAGGTGTGCCTGTGCTGGTGAATACCTCTTTTAACACACGTGGCGAACCGGTT
Organism: Ktedonobacteraceae bacterium; assembly: GCA_036788655.1. GTDB lineage: Bacteria > Chloroflexota > Ktedonobacteria > Ktedonobacterales > Ktedonobacteraceae > JBBQVS01. The sequence goes on along the minus strand of DAIQNC010000588.1, from coordinate 1,317 downwards.
GTGTGTACGCCGCGTGATGCAATTGAGTGTTTCTGGACTTCTCCATTGGATGCGCTCGTCATCGGCTCATTTCTATTAAAGAAACCTTCGGTAGAGCAATTGGTACAGGAGCAAGCATAATGTGTCAGGTTTCAGTTGTTGTGCCGACATACAAACATCCCGAACTGCTCCAGTGTTGTCTCAACGCCCTAGTTACGCAAGATTTTGAGCCTGACGAGTACGAAATCATTATCGTTGACGACGCAAATTGTGAGGAGACTTGTCAGCAGGTACTATGCTGGGTGCAACAGGTGAGGACGGAGAGGCTGACAAAGCAGGAGCGTATGCCGATGGTGTGCTACATTCCTGTTGAAACGAGCTATCATGGCCCGGCAATTGCACGTAATTTAGGATGGAAAGCGGCGAGAAGTCCAATTATCGCCTTTACTGATGATGATTGTATTCCTTTTCCTGACTGGCTTACAAAAGGAGTTGAGGCATTCTCAACATCTCAGCATATCGCTGCGGTTTCGGGCAGGGTGATTATGCCACTTCCTGAAACACCAACCGATTACGAGTACAATGCCGCGCATCTGGAAACGTGCGAATTTGTGACCGCTAATTGCTTTTATCGGCGTGACGTGTTGCTCGACATGGGTGGATTCGATGAGCGTTTCACGATGGCCTGGCGTGAGGATAGCGACCTCTTTTTCACATTGCTCAAACATGGAAAAACCTATGTGTGCGCCCCGGAAGTTCAGGTGTTACATCCAGTTCGTCCTGCCTCATGGGGAGTGAGTATTCATCAGCAGCGTAAAAGTATGTTCAATGCCTTGCTCTATAAGAAGCATCCCACGCTCTATCGAGAACGTATACAGGCAGCACCGCCCTGGCACTACTATGGAATTGTTTTGGCCTTACTTATGGGAATGTTCGGGCTTATCCGCAGGTCGGAACTGCTGATGGTAAGTGGCTTTGGATTGTGGGGATGGTTCACAGCACGTTTTTGTATGCATCGTTTGGAACACACCTCTCATGCGCCCTCTCATATTGTAGAAATGTACTCATTCCACCGCTTGCTATCTTCTGGCGCATCGTGGGCATGTTCAAGTTCCGTGTCCCCTTTTTGTAACCTGTAGGCGTGTTGAAATTAAGGCTATCATACGTTTCGTCTCACATGCCGTCCTTATTTTCACACGAGGCACGTTTATGAATCTTCCATCCTACATTCAAATTGAGCCAGTTGGTCAATGCAACCTGCGTTGTCAGATGTGTTCTATTCAATTTCGTCATGACGGGCCACCTTATGGACCACCTGCATTTATGGCCTTCGAGACC
>DAIQNC010000587.1:0-3011 GCA_036788655.1 Ktedonobacteraceae bacterium | reverse complement strand
GTATCTCCATTCTCTCGAAAGAGGTGATGGTGCTTTTCATTCCAGGCATGATTTACGGTGCGTGGTTGCATACGACGAAGTTTCAGCGCAAATTCGCGCTTGTCTCCTTCATTTATGCGTTCGTCGCCGTTGGTTCGCTGTTCGTCCTGATGGCAATTCTGCGCGGTGAGTTGTTTCCCACAGGCTTTCTTCCCTGGGATCATCACCCACATTTAAGCATGTTCGATACCTATCTCAGTCAGGTGAAGCGTACTCAGAGCGAAGGCAGCTTTGCAACCGCGTGGAGTAGCTGGATCGCGCAGGATAAATGGGGCGTTCTGATTGGCATTGCCGCGCTTGGATTCAATCTCGTGATGGGCTGGTGGAACAGGAAGCAATTGTTCTTCGCGCTACTCGCCATCAGTTTCTGGGTCTTGATTGTGCGCGGTGGCGTTGTACTACCGTTCTACTACATTCCAATTATTCCGCTTGCCGCCATCAACATCACTCTGGCGGTAAACACTCTCACGGGCTGGATTGGCAAGGTGCTACACTTCGATTTCATACGCGCTCTACTGGTGCTGGCACTTGTGTTAAGTATTGTTCCCTACTACTTCAACATCGGGGCCTATACCTACACTTTCACGCAGCATCCGACCTCGGCACAGGACGACGCTATGACGTGGGTACGTGCCAACGTGCCGAACAGTGACTTCATCGTCATCAATAGCTACCTGTATATGGATTTACGCACCGATAATGGCGCAGGTGTCGGCGATGGCGCACCCTATCCTTACGCGCACGTCTACTTCAACGTCGCTACCGACCCGACCATCTATCAGCAATTGCTCGATAATAACTATGATCGCATCGACTACATCGTTGCGGACTCGGAGATGCTCAATGATATCAACAATGACCCGGTAACGTACAAAATTATTCTACAAGCTCTCAAATCATCGGTTCTGCGCGTGGAGTTCAAGACCGATGACCAGAACTCACAGATAGATATCAAAATCTTTCAAGTCGTGCATACATATCCACAACCCGTCGTTTATGGAAGTGGCACAACCAGTGGCATAGCTCAAGCTACTATGCCAGCAGACAGGCGTAGTAATATCTATGTTGTGTCGTGATGTATCACGGCTGTGTCAATTCAAATCGGAAATAGATGCGAACAGACATGAATTCATATGCGAATGGATACGATAAAACACGTTGGTACATGGTAACATATTCAATATGTAGATAAGGAAATGGAAATATATGATAGGGACGAAACCAGAAATTAATACAGATACACATATTGTGTCGATAACACGTACTTTTGATGGTATTGAGGAGGCGGCACATCGTGTCATCGAGCAGGTGGGTGGCATGGAGTCCGTGATACGTGGTGCGAAATACGCGATTCTCAAGCCCAATTTCGTTGCAGGACGTAACGCGGAGACTGGCTCGACCACCAGTTTCGCGCTGCTCAAGGCCGTTGCCGAAGAGGTACGCGCCTGTGGTGCTGAACCTGTGTTGTGCGAGACGCCGGGGACAGAGTTTGACCGCGACGCCACGTATACCATCCTGGGTGTTGAGCAGTTCTGTGAAGAGAATCATATTCGCATTCTGCGCGTAGACCCCGAAGGCGGCGAGGACTGGATGGACTTGCAACCAGAGGGCGCGAAAAAATTACGCCACTACCACACATTGAGTATTCTAAAAGAGGCACGACTCATCAATCTGCCCGTCCTCAAGACGCACGTTGTCTCGGCGATGACATTGAGCATGAAGAACATTATGGGCATCCTGCCGCGTCCTGACCGCCGTGCCATGCACACCTTCGGCATCGACCAGAGCATCGTCGATATGAACCTCGGCATCAAGCCAGACCTCAATATCGTCGATGGCAGTGTTGGTCAGGATGGTGAGGGGCCGCTCTACGGCGACAAGGCCGATTTGCAGGTACTCGTGGCAGGGCGTGATAGCCTCTCCGTCGATCTCGCCTGTTGCCAGCTTGTCGGTGTCAATCCACAGGATATTCCTCACCTCAAGCTCGCGCTCGAACAACTTGGTAAGCCGACGTGGGAGAATGTTGGCGAGAAGGTCGGCGTCATCAGAAAATTCCGTCTACCTGTGCAGAAGGGTCTCTACAAGCTCATTTTCTGGCTCATGTATCCGCTCGATTATCCATACACGAAAATCGCGGAGCGTGGCAAGCACCTCTGTACGACGCTGTATGCTACTGGACTGGTCGGTACGCGCCCAAAGATACACGCAGAAAAGTGTACGCTGTGTGGCACATGCGTTGATGCCTGTCCGCTTCCCAACGTCATTGACTTGAAGACACTCAAAGTGAACCCTGCAACTTGTCAACGTTGTTTATTGTGTTATGAGTCATGTCCGGTGGGCGCAATTAGCGTCAAGGGTTATTCGGGGGCGCGTCAATGACTCTACTTGTGACAGGGGCAACGGGCTTTCTCGGCTCCGCTCTCACCACTGCACTTGTGAAACGGCAAAATGAGGCAGTGCGCGTACTTGTGCGCGACGAAGCGAAGGCGCGTGAGATGTTCGGAGATGGTGTTGAAGTTGTGCGTGGTGACATCACCGATGTCGAGCAGGTACAACGTGCGGTAGATGGCGTAAGCATTGTCTATCATCTTGTTGGACGCCTCTACCATCCGAGTGTACCAGCTTCGCTGTATCGAGAAACGCATGTCGAGGGGACACGCATTCTGCTCGATGCCTGTAAACATCAGCAGCAGATTCAGCGTATCGTCCATTGTAGTACGACGGGTGTTCTCGGTGCCACAGGCTCTACGCCAGCGAACGAGGATGCACCGTTCGCACCCACTAATCCCTATGAGGCAACGAAGCTAGAGGGCGAGTTACTTGCGCTCAAGGCGCAACGAGAGGATGGACTTCCTGTCAGCGTCGTGCGTCCCGGTCTTGTCTATGGCCCAGGCGATCTCCACCTGTTGAGCTTTTTCACAACCATCAACAAGGGCATTCCACCCATTATCGACGGTGGCAAGGCACTCATC
>DAIQNC010000586.1:0-3020 GCA_036788655.1 Ktedonobacteraceae bacterium | reverse complement strand
GTCTCTCACGAGACGCTTCCGCCTGCCAGTGTGTACAGTGCTGCGCCTCTCACGCTTGCTTCCGGGTAACGTACTATTATCACTCGATGGAGACGACACTGCTTCTGCATTCTCTAGCACACCATTGCTATCTGCATGCAACGAAGAAGTCGGCTCAATTGCAATGTCAGAGGGTATCACACGAAGCATTGCATCAAAGATAGAATTTCGCTCAATGTGAAACTCCGTCCAACGTTCTATCAATGCCTCAAGTATCTCATCACTACAGATTCGTAATATGGCATTCCGTGTTCGGAGCCATTCCAGTGCAGAAGAGAGTGTTGTTTCTCCAATGCCCTGCATCCACTCAAGAAAGTCGCGCTTGATATGGGCGAACCATATAGATGTGTACAAACCTATTCCAGCTATATATGTGATATCGTCAGTGACGACAAGAGTAGCAGCTTGCTGTAACTCAGAACGACGATAGCAGTGAAGCATACCATAACACGCCTGTTCGGGTACTAGCCCGACCTCGCGCACAGACGCTTGCACCGCATTCACGTCTACATTCGCAAGACGTTGAGCAAAATCATCGTAAGACGCACGCAACACGTTGAGAACATCCGTTGCCGAGAGTTGGTCATCGTAGTACACAACAGGAAAATCCGCGACAATACTGGCATAGGCATCTTTTGCAACCGTTGGAATAGCCAGCAGAATGTCATTCCGTTCTCGCAATTGCTGCAATTTCTGTACCTTGCGCTCTCGATACGCAGGAGTCCAGAAACCCAGAATTTCGACATAGATACGGTGCTGTGCCCGTGTCATAGCAAAGTCAGGAATGAAGATGCTCTGGTCGAGCAGGAGCGGTTCCGGTTCGCGCTCAAGCCGCCACTCTTCAACAGCATGACTCCGTTCCAATGCTGCAAATGCCTCTGCGAACGACTGCTCAATGCTGCTATCGAAAAGCAATGATTGCTGCTGCTCAAAAGATGCTGTACCACTACCTGATGTACCGTCTGAGGGCAGAAGACGCAACATATCAGAACTCATGTGAAAGGTATACGTGCGTTGCAGGAAGTACACAGTCGCAGATGCTTCCAGAATCGCATTGATAAGCTGTGTCTTTTTCAGCTTGCTACCCATCTTCGAGTATCCAAGCAAGGCGCGACAGAGACGAGCAAGGCGTATTCCATACTGCTGTGGAACCCCTGTCACCTCCTGTGGCCCATACAGTGTCAGCGAAAGCAGTGGTTGTTGTGTATCGAGCGAGGGTTCGTAGGCAAGATCATAGTAGACACCGATAGTACGTGCGAGATAGCACAGACGTTTGATAGCAACGCCAATGCCCATCGTCAACGTGCCTGTAGCGTTTTTTGCATTACCTGTTTCCTGCTCTGACATGCTGGCAAAGGCATTGCAGTCGATAGTGAAATGAACGCTAGACGCACTTCCCAGAGCTGCCTCGAATGCCCACTGGTTATAGCGCGTGGCGACCTCCTGTGGTGATGGGAGTTCGAGCGCATTGCGTGTTAGCCGCGCCTCCTCATCACTATCAAGCACAAGCAAGTATTCCAGATCGGCAACGCTCGTTCCATACTGTTCGGCAACATGTTGTAGAGCGGCCTCACGATGTGCGGAGTCCAGAAAGCCCTGAAAATGGGCGTTGACATAATTGTAGAGTTCGAGGCGAAGATGTGTCGGTGAAGAAATGGCAGCAAGTGCTGTATCAACAATCATAGGAGCAAGAGAATCAATGGTTTCCTGCCATGAAGGATGTTGCCAGCTATACCAGTAGCTCAAGGTAGCAATCAGGCAATGGGCAAGTCGATAGTCGCCAATGAGTGCGCGTGCCTCGTCCTGCGAAAACAGGCGTTGAGGTTGACCGAGCAGGCGTTCGTGGTAAGCAATGAGTTCGGCGATTTCTCGTGTGAGTTCACCTGATCGAATGAGATGCAATGACAGGCTTAATTCGCCTTTGCGCCGTTGCACCGACTTTTTGACATCCTGGAGGCTGAAACGCACCTATGCATCCTTCTGCTGGTAAAAGCTTCTACGCACAGAGTATATCATTATCCATATATATTGTCATCATATGTTGTCGTCTTACGCCAGCTTGATAGCACAAGAATCCTATTCGATTGAACATTCGTCTATTTTCTGCTATGGTAACAATGGCATACTGTGCTGTATGGTGTGATAGAGTGCGATAGAGTGTAGTATAGTGCGATGTAATACGACGAAATAGCTCAACAATATTTATGAACTACCTATTCTCCGTAGTTCCACTCTGCTATTTGGTGACAGAGGAGTAGGCAATGAACACAGTTCCACAACATCCTCAGCAGACACAACAACGACTGGGGAGGTACGAGTTGCGACAACAGGTGGGGCGGAGCGGTGTTGGGGGAAGTAGTGGTGGGAGTGGGGGAAGTGGTGGCAGTAACGTGGGCGATGTGTGGAAAAGCTACGATTTTCAGACAAAGCAGGATGTTGCCCTCAAACTCATACATAGCGACCTGCTACAGGCCGACCCACAATTTCTTCATCGCTTCACAACGGAAGGTCAAAAGCTAAAAACTCTCCGTCATGAAAACATTGTCCCTGTTCATGAGGTCGTTGTGACACGTCAGCAGGAAGGCAACACCGTCGCCTATATCGTGTCTGATTTTATTCAAGGGCAGGCACTTACAGAGTATATCAGCAAAACAAGTCGCAAAGGAAACATGCCACCACTTGCTGATATTGTCTACCTCTTCACCAGTCTGGGCGTTGCTATCGATTACACACATCAGCAAGGCATCATACACGGAGATATCAAACCCAACAACATTCTGCTTGATATGGAGCATACGCAACACTTTATCAGTGGAGAACCGATGTTGACGGATATTGGCCTTCCTCGTCTACTCGGCGAAGAGGTCGGTGTCTGCTCACCGTACTATATGTCGCCAGAACAGGCAAAAGGCGAACTTCCCGGAAATCGCAGCGATGTCTACTCGCTCGGTGTTATTCTCTATGAACTATGTACGGGCATG
>DAIQNC010000585.1:0-3026 GCA_036788655.1 Ktedonobacteraceae bacterium | reverse complement strand
AGATTCATCACGTCCGTCTGGCCCGATTCCCTTTGTTCGCATGGACGTGATGAATCTGTCCCTACACGTTTCTGCATCATTAAGGAGCTACGTATCACGATGGTTCAGTCAATAGAGCATTCGCAGGAACATAGAACACCACCGATAATGCGCGTCGCCTTCCAGGGCGAACCGGGTGCATACGGTTATGAGGCGGTACAAGCTTATTTCAAACAGCGCGGAAAAGAGGCCGAACCAATTCCCTATCGCAGTTTCGCAGATGTCTTCCGGGCTGTGGCATCCGGCGAGGTCGATGCAGGTCTCGTTCCCGTTGAAAACTCGCAGGCTGGTAGCATCAATGATGTCTACGATTTACTGCGACAACACGACCTGTTTGTGACTGGCGAAATTGGGCATCATGTCAATCATTGCTTGCTCTGCCTTCCAGGACAGCATATCAGCGATATTGAGCGCGTCATCTCGCATCCACAGGCACTGGCACAGAGCGATGTCTACTTGCGCGATCTAGGCGTGGAGATTGTCGCAACCTATGATACCGCCGGGAGCGCGAAGATGATTCGTGAGGAGCATCTTGAGAAGGTCGCCGCCGTTGCAGGTCGTGGAGCAGCCGAGTTGTACCAGTTAGAGATACTGGCAAGTGGCATCCAGACCATCAAGGATAACTATACACGCTTCATCGCGCTCTCACGCGAACCAGCACCACGTCCGACAGGAGATGTCAAAACGAAAACGATGCTTGTGATGGCAACGGCGCATCAGCCCGGCTCGCTCTATCAGTGCCTGGGCTATCTTGCTGCCAACAACATCAACCTGCTCAAACTAGAGTCGCGCCCATCGCGTCAACGTCCCTGGGAATACGTCTTCTACCTCGATTTCGATGGACACCGCGAGGATGCTGCGGTACGTACTGCACTTGCAGACCTTGCCGTGCATACCACATTTTGTAAAGTATTAGGCTCGTTTGAGAAGGGATTGTAGAGGCTTCATCAAAAGCGTAGGGACAGATTCATCACGTCCGTGCGGTGGCCTGATGACCATGCATGGACGTGATGAATCTGTCCCTACATCTTGTCCAAAGAATTTTACGCTTTTACCTTCAACGCGCCAATGAAGTTCGCGGCAAGCTCCTCGTAGGGTTCCGCGTAATATTCCTCGACGCGCCCGTTGTCGCAGAGTGTAGTGAGCGCAGGATCAATGGGCAGTTGGGCGAGCAGAGGCGCACCCGTCATACCGACCAGTTCCTGCCCATTGCTTGGCCCAAAGATGTCGTAGCGTTCACCGCTCGGTGTCTCGAAGTAGGCCATGTTCTCGACGAGACCGACGATGACGCCTTTGAGCTGACGTACCATATTGATACACTTCATCACAATCATCGTCGCCAGCATCTGCGGCGATGAGACGATGACAATGCCATCAACAGGCAACGCTTGTAACACGGTCATGGGTGCATCCGACGTGCCGGGGGGCAGGTCTACCAGTAGATAGTCGAGGTTGCCCCAATCGACATCGCTATAGAATTGCTTGATGGCACTCGAAATCATCGGGCCACGCCATATCACCGGGTCACTATCGTTCTCAAGGAACATGTTCATGGACATGACCTTGATACCACCGCGACTGACGAGTGGCTCGATGCCACCATTCTCAGACTTGCCGGGATTGCCCTTCGTACCAAACATACGCGCAATACTCGGCCCCGTGATGTCACCATCCAGAATGCCGACACGCTGTCCCTGACGCCGCAACGAAACGGCAAGCAGTCCCGTGACCAGCGATTTACCGACGCCGCCCTTACCGCTCATAATGGCGATAACCTGCTTAATCTTGCGGTCGGCAGGTGCGGCAGACATCTGTAGAGGAACGCCGCGCCCAACGGGTGCTTTCTTCGGCGCAACTGAGATGGGTTGACCATCCTTCGCTGCATTCAAATCCTTTATTAAAAGGTCAAGTTTTTCCGGTGGAAAGCGGTGTGTACGCGCCCCACCTGCGACGCTCTCGCGTGACCCGACCGCACAGGCAGTGCAGGGCAAACCATGCCCATGAAACACCTTGACCGTCGCGGGATATCGGGTCACAACATCATGAATAATCATGTCGGCAGTAATTGTTTCCGCCATGTCGTATCCTTTGTTGGCAGCACGAAAGATGAGTCTTTCATGCTACACTACTCCTTGCTGTCTAATAGATAAAGAGAATGTCTATACTAAAGCTTCTTGAGATAGAACTAAATCCGACTTATGAACTCTGATATATGGATTATAGCATGTTTCTGGTGTGAGGACAAACGCTTGTAGTCTCGATACAGTTGTCATACAATAAATAAGAATGGTTCAGATAGTGATACTTCAAACCTCTTAATCTTGCCGAGGTTGGTTCATAAGATGTATGATGTACTTGCAGTGTTTTCAGTCGAGTATGTCATCATGAAAGAGGTCACAATGCAGTCGATAAAAATCATCGTAGAAAAACATCCCGATGTTTACGTAGCTTACCCGTTAGGGTTAAAAGGTGCTGTAGTCGGAGAAGGGGATACTTACGAAGCTGCTCTCGCAGATGTGAAGTCAGCCATACGATTTTATATAGAAACTTTCGGACGTGATATGATTGATGCTGACTCCCCAGTATTAGAGGCTTTTGTAGCTGAGGCCGGAGTGTAAGATAGTGCCACATTTTCCTGCTGACGCACCTAAAGCCAGAGTGATAAAAGCCTTTGAATCTCTCGGTTTCTTTATTGTTCGGGAACGAGAACATATTTCCATGGTTCGTCAAAATTCTGATGGAATAAGAACTCCACTAGTATTACCTAATCATAATAAGATTAAAGGGCCGACATTGAGAACCATCTGTGTGCAAGTAGGCATTTCGAGAGAAGAGTTTTTAGACGCATATAATGCTGTGAAATAAGTACACGCTTGACAGTAACCTCACTCCCCTTTGCATCGTATCTTCTTGTGTAGGCTCCTACACAGAAAGGTTACGATACATGCAACAACCAGCTCGGCCTCGCCCTCGTGGGTCACGGCTCT
>DAIQNC010000584.1:0-3029 GCA_036788655.1 Ktedonobacteraceae bacterium | reverse complement strand
ACAAACAAGGACATGTCGCCCTCGTCAACGGCGAGGCAGGTATCGGCAAATCACGCCTTGTAACAGAGGTCAAAAGCTATGCCGCACATCAAGGCTTTCTGTTGCTACAAGGAAATTGTTTCCAGTCGGATAACTCGTTTCCCTACGCACCGCTTCGTGACCTGTTGCGCTCATACCTGACCAATCATACTGAGACAGGCATTGAACTTGAGCCATATGTGCATGACCTGTCGAAACTGCTTCCTGACCTTCCTCTGCTGCTACCTCACTTTGTCGTATTACCTTCACGCGAAGTAATAACCGACCCTGAACAGGAGAAGCGTCGTATTTTTACCACGTTGACGCACTTTTTCACACAGCAAGTAGCAGGGCAACCAGTTATATGCGTTATCGAAGACCTGCACTGGTGCGACGATGCCACGCTTGAATTCCTGTTCTCGCTTATACGTCAATGCTCTCAGAAGCCGCTCTTCTTTCTTTTTACCTATCGTAACGACGAAATACAGCCAGCATTACGACACTTTCTCACACAGCTTAATCGTGAACGCTTATCACAGGAATTCCCGTTATCGCATCTCTCACGAGATGAAATTAGTAACATGATTCAAGTGATTTTTGCTTTAGAGCGTCCCGTACAAACTGACTCGCTCGATGCTATTTATACATTGACCGAAGGCAATCCTTTTTTCGTGGAAGAAACGCTCAAATCGCTGGTGACGAAGGGCGAAATTTACTATGAGGATGGAACATGGCAGCGTAAACCGTTGCAGGAACTTTCTACACCCCAGAGTGTCCAGGATGCGGTACAGCAACGAACAGAACACTTGAGTCCTTCCGCAAGACAGGTCTTGACCTTTGCATCAGTCGCTGGTCGCCGCTTCGACTTCGCTCTTTTGCAACAAGTCATGCGTTGTGATGAGGAACAGTTGCTTGTGCTTATTAAAGAACTGATAGCAGCGCAATTAGTGATAGAGGAATCGGCAGAGCAGTTCGCCTTCCGACACGCGCTTACCCGACAGGCGATTTATGCGAATCTACTGGCACGTGAGCGGAAAACGTTGCATCGTATCATGGCTGAAACGATAGAGCAATTATACGGTTCCGCGCTACAAGATGTCCATGTTGCCGCTCTTGCCTATCATTTTTACAAAGCTGGCGTATGGATAAAAGCAATAGGCTATGGACAACAGGCAGGTGAGAAGGCTCTTGCGCTCTACGCTCCCCGGTCTGCGGTTGAACACCTGTCACAGGCATTAGATGCGGCACAGCGTCACGCAACGGTATCTACCACAAAGCTATACCTCATGCGCGGCAAAGCATATGAGACGCTCGGCGAATTTGAACATGCACGTAGCGACCTCGAACGAGCGTTAGAAAATGCACATGCAACAAAAGATAGTGTCACCGAATGGCAGTGCTTAATCGACATTGGCTCCCTGTGGTCAGGTCGTAATTACACGCAGGCAGGCTTCTGGTTTCAGCAAGCTCTTGACCTGGCACAGACACTCAATGATGCCACTCTACACGCTCGTAGCCTTAATCATATGGGTAACTGGCTCGTCAATATTGGGCGGCCCGAAGAAGGCTTAAAAGAGCATCAAGCCGCGTTAGATATATTTGAGCAGCAACAGAATATACATGGAACCGCTGAGACACTTGACCTCATGGCTATGGGAAATCTGTTGTATGGAGATATTGTCCATTCGGGAAGTCTCTATGAACGTGCGATGACACTGCTGCGTGTAGTTGGAGACAACAAAATTCTCTCTTCCAGCCTTACAACCTATGCAGTAAATGGAAGCCCTGCCTTTACAGAAACCACATTCAGTGTCCTGAAAACTCGCGATGAATGTGTACAACAACTGATTGAGGCTCTTCAACTAGCCCGTCAATGTGATTGGATTGTCGGGCAAGCATTCGCTGAGATGGATCGCGGATGGACACATACGGGCTTTGGCGAGTTTGGAGAAGCACTCGCTCATCTACAACAAGCCATCAACATTTCTACCGAGATAGGGCATCAACAGTGGTTAACCGGAAGCCATTGTGCATTTACACAATTGTACTACAATATGCTTCAACCCGACCTGGCAATACACCATGCAAAGCAAGGCATGGCACTGGCACGTCAACTCGGCTCGCTCTGGTGGACTCACAATATCACCGCCTACTACGCCTTATCTCACATGCTGAAAAACGAGTTTCGAGAGGCAGAGACTCTACTGAGTGCCGCGCTTCCACGTGACGAGCAAGCACATCATCTCGCGGCACGAAGAGTTTCATGGGCATGGGGTAAACTTGCGCTCGCGCAGAAACAGCCAGAGGTCGCATTACGCATTGCGGAACAGCTACTGGCGTCCGCACCCAATGCAACCAACGTACCATCTACCCAGCCAATTCCTCATCTTCTCACTCTGAAAGGTGAAGCTCTCATCATGCTGCAACGTTTCGATGAAGCTATCGATGCATTACAGCACGCGAAACGTGGCGCACAGGAGCGTCAAAACCCCTCTCTCCTATGGAATATCCATTGTATCGCCGGACACCTGGAACAACTTCTCAAACATGAAGACGCCACTCAATATGAATGTAGTGCAGCAAGAGAGATTATTACGTCGCTTGCCGCAAACATCTATGATGAAGCAATGCGAACCCATTTCCTTCAAGCAGCCTTCAAATCGCTACCGAAAGAAAAAACGCTCACTCCTCGGCGAGCCGAAGCAGAAAAATTTGGGGGGCTGACCGAGCGCGAACGCACCATCGTCGCGCTTATCACACAAGGTAAGTCCAATCGTATCATAGCTGACGAACTCGTCGTGAGCGAGCGCACCGTCGAAACGCACATTAGCAATATCTTCTACAAACTGAAATTCTCCTCACGTACACAAATCGCGGCATGGGCTGTGGAAAAGGGATTGTAGGATGGATTGCCAGGGTGGTGTGGTTACCAGGGTGTGATGAATCAGACCCCTACACTGTGACGGTGAGCATTCTATACAATTGCGAGCAAGCAGCCACGGTGTAGGGGT
>DAIQNC010000583.1:0-3039 GCA_036788655.1 Ktedonobacteraceae bacterium | reverse complement strand
GTTGCTGGTGCAGGTGAGCATCGAGACCGGGGCGCGATGACCGATGTAGAGGCAGACGCAACGACGAATACAGCCGATACAATGAATATGAATACCGGAAGTCAGGCAGAAACGCCGGAGAAGTAAGATTGCTCTTAATCCGGGTGCAGGTCACTTCGTCTGTTTCCCCTATGGCTTTCCTGGTCTTCCGCCTTGCGTTAAACGGATACAAGGTATGGCAGTTGGTGGAAGTGTAGAGGCAGCGGCGGCGTCTGTCACGGACTCGTGGCCGAAAATACTGGCATTTTTCGAGCGTAGTCTTGTTCCTTGAATGCCTATTTCGTAGAGCCACGATGTATCGATTGTCGCCCATAAAAGATGAGCCAATCGATACATCGTGGCTCTACGAATTGGCAGTTTCGCGTGTCAGGATTTGTTCCGCGACTTCACGCAGGTCTTTTCCGACCACATCGGGTTTCTCCACAAGTGGATCCAAAACCATGCCTGGACGAGCAACGAAGGCAGCAGCACAACCAGCGCGTAATGCTCCTGCGACATCCCATGAGTGGGCCGCTATCAATCGAATATTTCCAATATTCACGCCCATCCGTTGAGCAACCATACGGTATGGCTCAGGCGAGGGTTTTAATCGTTTGACTTCATCCACAGAAAAAATTTGCTCGAATAAATCGGTTAAGCCAGCATTGTCTAGCTGTGCCTGAGCCACCTTCAATGTTGAGTTTGTTAATGCTGTGAGACGTAAACCTGCCGATTTTAACTGTGCCAGACTCTCGTGTACCTCTGGATGTGGCGGAAGATGCTGCATTCCGTCACGCATTGCGAGGCGGTCTACTTCGGTAATCCGAACGTTGTGACACTCCGCAATCATCTCTAAAGCGGCAATACCGAGAGAGCCGAAATCCGAGTAGGTGTCGGTCACTGTGGCGACCAGAGCGGATTGTAGCAGTTGCGTGAACCATGCTCTACGATAAGATGCATCGCCGAAGAGATATTCAAAATGCAGGTCGAGTGCCGCAAGGTCTAACAATGTCTCGTTGACATCGAATACACATATTCGTGGCATGATCAATCCTTTCCTTCCTTTTAATATCTTTGTGTCATAACAACTTTTTTTATGGTAGTATCGAGACAAATGCTTTGTCAATGTGTTTTTCTATTCCATGAGCAACAGGTAGGGACAGGTTTACCACGTCCGCACTGTGGTAACTATTGTGTGCTTGCCAGGCGCGGACGTGGTAAACCTGTCCCTACCTGTTGCATCTGATATACTGTGGAGATAACTTACACGAATGAGAGATGAGGAACGCTCAGATGCCACAATATCATGACTGGTATACAACGGTACGCAATTATACAGAACGTCTTGTCACGATACGCAGTGTTAGCCCTGGCAACGGCGAGATTGCGGTAGCGCATGAGGTGCTGAGAATGCTGCGTGAAGACGATGCGCACTATACCGCTATCGGACTTGACCCCGTTATCAACGATCCCTACAATCGCCAGAACGTCTACACCTTTCTTCAAGGGAAAAGTTCTCGTACACTGGTGCTGATTGGTCACATAGATACTGTTGACACGAAGGATTATGGAGAACACGAACAACTTGCCCTGAATGTCGAAGCTATTACCCTGAAACGAGAGCAGTTAGGGACGGTGTTAGAAGGGACGAACGTAGATGATTGGATGTTCGGACGTGGCACGGTTGATATGAAATGCGGTGTTGCCGCAATCATCGCTTTGATAAGATATTATGCTTTGCGTGATGAACAGCCGCCTATCTCGCTTGTGGTGCTGGCAGTGCCAGACGAAGAGAACGAGTCTGCTGGTGTGCTACAGGGAGTACATTTCCTCACTGATTTACGAGCGCGATACGGATTGGAATACATCGGCGTCATTAACACAGATTATACAACCGCGCTCTATTCGGGCGACCCGCATCGTTATGTCTATAGCGGAACCGTTGGTAAATTGCTGCCGAGCTTTCTTTGCATTGGGCAAGCATCCCATGTTGGCGCACCTTTCAACGGTCTCGATGCCAACCTGCTTGCCTCAGAACTGATTCGTCGTCTAAGCATGAACGTTGAATTGTGCGATGTGGCACGTGGACAGATGACTGTGCCACCTGTCACGTTGCATTTCACGGACTTGAAAGACCATTACGACGTACAGCTTCCGTTCATGGCGTATTTCTATCTGAATGTTCTGACCTTCACCACGACGCCAGAGATGCTACTTGAACGTCTTCGTGCCTATGCACAATCGACGCTGACAGAGCTTCTTGGACGTATGGATGCTACGGAGCAACAATGGCGCAGTGCGAATGGTGAGCAAATTCCACCATCACGCTCGACGCGACAAGGTATAGTTCTCACCTATGCCGAGCTTTATTCTGAGACTGTGCAACGATTGGGACGAGAACAGGTCGAAACTGCACTCATGGATGAGTGGAAACGATGGCATGTAGAACTTGATAAACGGGAACGCAGTCTACATCTCACGCAAAAGCTCTGGACGCTCAGTGGGCGTAGTGGACCAGCTATCGTTATCTATTATGCTCCGCCCTATTATCCTCATAGTATGGCAACATCGGGGGCGTTGCAGGAATCAATAGGTGCAGTTGTCGAGCATCATCCTGAAATTTCACTTATGCATAAAGAATACTATCCCTATTTGAGTGATATCAGCTACCTGCGGCTCGATCCCGAAACAGACGTATCCGCCCTGACTGCAAATATGCCTGTGTGGAGAGAGTCTGCCGAGGCAATACATCTTCCTGGCGCATACAGTCTTCCGTTGGATGAGATAGCGACGTTGAATATGCCCGTCGTCGATTTTGGGCCATATGGTCAGGGCGCACATCAACGAGACGAGGCAGCATTGATGTCATACTCATTCGGTGTATTGCCACAATTATTGAGCGAGGTAATTGAGAACTTAGAAAATATATAGACTCAAAAGAGCCTTTGTAAAAGCGGAGAAACACGGTGAAACATAGCCCAAACAGGCTATGTTTCACCGGGTTTCTCCGCGACTTTGACA
>DAIQNC010000582.1:0-3048 GCA_036788655.1 Ktedonobacteraceae bacterium | reverse complement strand
CCGGGCCTCTTCAAGGTGAACATGCGCTACACCTTCGCCTTTGACTGGCGGCATCCCGGCGTCATCCAGATTGGACGGCAGATGGTTCCGCGCATTATCAACGCGGTAATGCTCTCGTTCAGCACAGGCGTAGATCGCTATCTGCTCTCGTTTCTGAGTGGGGGGCTGATAAACGCCTATCTGCAAGCTTTCTCTATTCTCGTCTTGCCCGTCACGCTCTTCGGCTCGTCGGTCTCCACGGCGGCTTTTCCAACACTTGCTGATTATGTGGCAAAGGAGCGTTTCGAGCGTGTGCGTCAGATTATCATGGAGACGCTACGTGGTATTCTCTTTCTCACCGTTCCTTCCGCCGTTGGACTGGCAGTTCTTTCATTCCCGATTGTACAGGCACTGCTGGAACATGGCAATTTCGATCTCGTTGCCACGCAATATGCATCCATCGTGCTGTTCTTTTTCGCCATTGGTCTCCCTGCGCTGGCGGCGGTCGAGATTTTGACACGCTCCTTCTATGCACTACAGGATAGCCGAACGCCTGTAACCATCAGCATCATCCAGTTTATCTTGAAAATTGCCTTGAGCCTGATACTGATAAATGCTGCTGTCTTCGGTGTGCAGTGGGGTATGGGCGCGTTAGCACTCTCCACGTCGATAGCAAGTATCTACGAGGCCATTTTGCTCTTTGTATTGCTCTCAAAGCGTGTGGGGAACTTTGAGGCAGCACCTTTCGTGGATTTCGCAAAACGTCTCATACTGGCTTCGGGGGCAATGGCAATCGTTCTTCTGCTTGTGCATGGTAGTCTCGATGGTCTCATAGACACGACCAGTATGCCGCGCCTTGCTGTCACAGGCATCTTTCTAGCTCTCTTCAAACTCTTCATCGAGCTAGGCTTCGGCTCCTTTGTCTTCCTGATAGTAGCTCGTCTACTACAAATGGAAGAGATGAACACAGGTCTTGTGCGCCGCGTGTTGAACATGCTAAGAATTCCGTGGTTATAGTTGTGGATGTTGAGAATTACGATGGACAGTTGCGGTGTGCTGACAGGGTGTAATGAATTATGCCCGTACATCTCAGCGTCGCTCCAACGTGGGTGAATGGAGAAGGCAACAAAACCTGAAATCCTGGACGTAGTCTGCAATGTACGGGCATGATTCATTACGCCCCGCTTGCCACACCGCAACTGTCCATTGTAACGTACCAATGTCCATCATTACACCTTTCCCACACTCACCAACATTCGATTAACGCTGAGATGTACGGGCATAATTCATTACACCCTGCTTGCCACACCGTCCATGTTCAGATTTTATAAGCCGACGTTATTTGCTCGTTGTGGTGGTCGTCGTTGACTTCTTCGCGCTATGGGTATGCTTCCCGAAATGGTGAACGAGGATGCGGTTCACGTAGTTGGGATGATTTTGCATGAGCGTATTGAGGTCGTTGGCTTGCGCCTGAGTCAGGTCGCCCGCACCGATGGCCTTGCTCTCGGCACTCTTAACGGCGTTGAAAACGTCGGTGTGCAACTGAGTCAGCGTGACGTTATGCGCTTTCGCAATCTGTGCCAGACTCTGACCACTGTGAAGTTCCTGTGTGAGCGTTGTCTGGCTGATATGCAGGTCACTCGCAACCGAGGCTACGATATCGGAGCGATATTTTCCGAGGAAGCCGCGAATGGCAGCGTTCTCATAGCGGTTGCCAGTACCTGCGCAGTTGGGACGCGACTCCACACGAGTCTTGATGGTGTTTGCCTGATTTTGTGTGAGCTTGCCATTCTTGACAATCTGGTTCAATTCATCCTCGAAGGCCGCTTTACGATCCTGTTGTAGCGTCTGTACCGAGACGTTCAGCTTGCCAGCGAGGTCTTGCTGATACTGGACGCAGTATGTGTTGCTATTCGGTGTGCCAGCGGTGTTTGTGGTTGCCTGTGTTCCGTGCGCTGATGCCAGTAACGGAATCGCAAAGAACGCACCGACAAGCATGGCGCAGACGAGTAATGCACTTCCAATAAGAATTTTCGTTAACTTTTTCATTGTTTTCTTTTCTTTTCTTATAATCTTTGAGCTTTGTAACTGAAACACCTGTCCTTTCGGGTGACATCTCTATCATATGGCAAAAATTTGAAATAACTCTTACGAATTGTTCAAGATTGGCTCAAGATTGGAAAACGCGGCCATGCTAGCCCCAAAAACCCGTGTTTCTCCGCACAAGTTATGCTACTATACGTTCAAGAACACATGTGAGCAACCATACATATAGAGAACGACAATGACACAAAAGATTCTGGTTATCGAGGACGAAGAGGGCATCATTCACCTGCTTAACCTGTATCTCAAGGATGCAGGATATACAGTGGTGATTGCGCGTGACGGGGCCGATGGACTGGCGATGCATGCACGTGAGCATCCCGATTTAGTCATTCTGGACATTATGCTCCCTGCGATAGACGGCTTCGAGGTGTGCCGCCGCATTCGTGCATGGTCGAAAACGCCCATTCTGATGCTCACGGCGCGTAGTAGCGAGGATGACCGTATCACAGGACTTGACCTGGGGGCCGATGACTACCTCCTCAAGCCATTCAGTCCTCGTGAACTGGTGAGTCGCGTCCGTGCCATTTTGCGCCGCACGGGATCGCCAGAGCAGACGACAAGCGGACAGATACCATCTGCATCAAAAGAGAAAGAGATGCTGCGCTTTCCCGGCCTGACTATCGACCTTGCGGCGCGGCGTGTCGAGGTCAACGGCACAGAGGTTGCGCTCACTCCTACCGAATTTGATATGCTTGCGCTGCTGGCAAAGTCACCTGATCGTGTCTTCACACGCGAAGTCTTGATGAATAAGGTGTGGGGCTATGATTATCTGGGCGATGGACATACTATCGACGTGCATATGAGCGCGTTACGCAAGAAGATAGAGCAGGAAACAGACCAACGTTACATCAAGACCGTCTGGCGCGTGGGCTATCGTTTCGAGATCAAACCATCATAAAGCAAGCCCCTTCGTAGAGCCGCGATTTATCGCTTGGCTCACCTCGTCAGCCCAAGCGATAAATC
>DAIQNC010000581.1:0-3057 GCA_036788655.1 Ktedonobacteraceae bacterium | reverse complement strand
GCAGCGAGTTTCGCAACCGCACGAGCAAGTCCCAACTCGTTTTCGCTATAATCATGCTGATTCTCGCCAAAATCAAGCGTGAGAATACCAACTATCTGTTTCCCAATTTTCATGGGAGCAAACAGCATAGTACGAATACCGAAGGGATTAGGCATATCCCTTAATGGTGGTTGAGTATAGTCGAAGATGACAACTTCATTCGCCTCAATACGCTCCGCGGCTCCGACATTATGAAGCTGGTCATGCAAGCGATAGCCCGGACGACGCTCTCGCCACAACTTCTCTAACTCTGGCGAAAGCCCGACTACAGCCATTGAGCGTAACTCACCAGTGCCGGGTTCAATTGTCGTCAAACTGACACGCCGACAGGCCAGGACGTTCCGAATCAGTTCAGCAAGACGCTGTGCGAGATCAGGTGGTGAAATGGCATCTCGTTCACCTGAAAACTGTACTAATTCTTCCGCCATAGCTAAGAGAGCCTCTAAGGATGCTTGCGTTCGACGTGCAAGTTGTCGCCGCTCGGTCACATCGCGGAAAATCAGTACGCCGCCAGTCACGTTGTTCTCCTGATCACGGATTGGCGCCCCTGTCACGCTCACCTCTCGCTCACGTCCATCGAGTGTCTGCATAACCATCTCAACAGTATCGGCTCCCGTAAATACCTCACCTGCTAACATACGTGCAACAGGGCGTTGCTCATTCGTGAGTGGATTACCTTCCTCATCATGCAAGATAAGCTGGTTGCCACGCTCTTCGGGAGTCATCTGTACATGTTTCGGGGCGGCTTCCAGACCAATCAGATGAGCATATGCTGTATTTGTATAGAGAATACGTCCATCCCTATCATAGACATTTACACCATCCGTCATCGACTCAAACGCCGTCTCCATCTCGTTTGCACGTAGACGCACACGTAAATCGGACTGACGAAGGGCTTCTTCCAACTGCTGTCGCTCTGCAAGCACGGCGGCTAACCGCTTCGCATTCGCCTCGGCTTGCAGACGTGCCTCGTGTTCCGCACGCATTATGGTATCAAGTTGAGCTGTACGCTCACGTACACGCTGCTCCAACTCCGTATTCAATGTGCGCGTATGCGTCTCATGGAAACGTGCCTGTTCTAGCAGCTTCCGTGCAGCCCCGTCGGAGCGTTGTTTCAACGTTCCCACTAGTATTGCCATCAAAGGCGAGACAACAATTGCCACACTTAAACGGCTGAGATGATCAAGCGTGTAGTGAAAAAGCTGGCCGGGTTGCGAATAGAAGACAAAATAGTAGAGAATCGTTAGCAACGCGCTCCACAATCCACTGGTAACGCCTCTACGAAATGCAGAGTAGGCAACCGCGACCAGCAACACATCAGCGGGATTGAGGACGGTGAGTTGTATGGCAGACAGGAAGACCAGCAACGCAATCACCAGAAGTGTAATCAATGGCCCTTCTAGCGATGCGAGACGTTGTTTCGATCCTGTATTGCTCTTGATTTCCTGCTCCCCTGCCACTTCCATAGTGAGAGGAACTTTATCTTGTGCCATTATGCTTCCATTCTCTGTTTTCTGTTCTTTATCACACTACACTATAGTATAGCAAACGTGATGTCAATATTGATTTCATCTCATGTCTCCTTCTTTAATAGTGAATTCGGAAGGGAACGTGTAGGGACAGGTTTACCACGTCCGTGGAGCCCCTGAATAGTGCTTACCACACACGGACGTGGTAAACCTGTCCCTACACATGCCCCGAAGATAATGGGCTTTGTTTGCAACCTTTCGCGGCGTTGCTGTGTTATAGTCCCATAGAAAAACACATGACATCGAGGTTGCACATGATACGGCTACACAGCATAGAAAGGGTGATATGGGCCAGAACGATGAGCTAGTATCCGCACTTCCAGAACTACTTGCAACTGACCTGCATCGGAACTTCGAGCGACTGGTGCTGGCCTATCAGGATCGCCTCTATGCCTTTGTGTTGTTGCGCGTTCATAACGCCCATATTGCGGAAGAGCTAGTGTTGGATGCTTTTGAGCGTGCCTATTACGCTCTGAAAAGTTATCCGGTGGCGCGTATTCGTTTACTACGGCTCGAACCCTGGCTTTATGAAATCACGCGCAACGTCTATTACAACTACCTTCGTACACTGCGAACAAAGGATGCGCGTCTTCCCTCAGTTCCACTCGACCTCTCGGAAGACAGCACAGCTTTCAATATAGCCGACACAGCACCTGAACCGGATGAAGAGGTATGTAGGAACGAAAACCGTGATGAGCTACATGCCTATATCGAGACGCTTCCTCTGCGGTATCAAGAAACCGTCAAACTCTATTATTTCGAGCATTTTAGCTACGACGATATTGCGAAACACCTGCATCAACCTGTTGGCACCGTGAAATCCAATATTCATCGCGCCACACAGTTACTACGACAATACATTCATACTCAGATAAAGGAAGTGAGATGATATGATGGACAATAGAGATGATGGCTATATGAAAAACACCTCTCACTCCTCTGACAATGGCAACAACAGACAAGAGATATTCGACAATCACGATATCAAGGCTCCTGCATCGCTCTTGCCTCGGCTTATGCAACGTCTGCAAGCGTCACAACATAATGAGCAACTTTTCATTACTATCGCCACTATCACCTCGTTACAGGCCGCGTTGGATAGTGCAGACGAATTTGTCCGTGCGGCAGCGATACGTAGGCTGGCAATGTGGGAAGGGGACATATCATCTCTTCCTGTTAATAGGCTACTTGCGGCACTTTCTGACTCATCGTGGCTGGTGCGTGAAGCTACGATTTTCACGCTCGACGCATTGCGAATAGAAGTCTCACATGAGCATCAGATGATGATGTTGCTAGATGAGAACGAGTTTGTACGCGAGGCGGCACGGATGACATTTGCAACTGGTAGCTCTGATACATCGGGATATGCTGAGGCCGAGGCGATGCTTGCAATAGCATTGACAAGACGCCAAGAAATGCGTGAACGCATATATCATGTATTGCATTCAATAGATTCTTTGTTTTTCTCAATTCATCTTTTCAACAGAAA
>DAIQNC010000580.1:0-3064 GCA_036788655.1 Ktedonobacteraceae bacterium | reverse complement strand
GAGGAGTGTGCCGCGCAAATCTGGGCGTCCATAGCCACCTGTGATGGTATACACCTCTTTGCGGATGAGGATATATTGTCCATTGGCAACCGCGACATGGCTCTTCGGATTGTTGACCAATCGTGGAGGGTACAGCATGCTAATACCCATATATGCCACTGGCATCAACACTCGCTCCCAGAAGGTATGCAATTCCTGCTCGGCTCCGACTGTAAAGAGGTCATCTCCCTCTTCGATGGCCTGAGTGATAGAGGAGCGCAACGCATTCGGTGCGTGCCACGTGTCAGCATCGGTGAAGAGCAACCAATCACCCTGTGCCTCTTGCACACCCCGATGAATCGCGTGTGGTTTGCCAGCCCAGCCAGCAGGAAGCTCATCACGCAATCGCAACACCCACAGTCGATGTCCCTGCGGATGCTTATGCGCCAGCTCATCAAGAATCTTGCCCGTGTTGTCCGTCGAGCCATCATCGACTGCGATAACCTCGAATTGCTCATAATCTTGCTCCAGCAACGAGATGACACAACGTCCTATATTTTGCTCCTCATTGCGAGCAGGCACAATAATAGAGACGGTAGGTTCGCTCACATCCATTGTATTCAGCAAAAACTTCTTGAGAGGAAGCTTTCGTACACGATCCTTCACATCTGGATAGGTACGCCGCCAGAGAGTTGCGTAAAAGCCTACTATACCTGCCACATGCGCCCAGAGCGCGAAACGTATCAATGATTGTCGCCAGAATAATCTATTCATGATGATACCCTGTCTGTCTGATTTCTCATAGCACCACGTATTGTAACGAATTCAGGATACAAGGGCAATATGTACAGGACTGTTTTCATATCCTGTTTGGAAGATGCGTCTATATCTGCCGTATTTGCCTATACTATGCTATTGCAGACTTAACGCGACTGATGTACAATCATCTTCGATACAGGGATACTACTCAGCGAGATTCTGGCACTTCATCATAACGCTGGTGAAGTCATTTTTCCATAGAGAGATGTGGCACTCATGCACGCACGTTTTGTCAGGCTTGTTCTTCTACCCGCGCTGGTACTCAATCTGCTCGCATACGGCGTCATCGTGACCGTATTCGAGCCGCAAGCCGCGCACGCGCAAGCCTATGTCATCGGCTCCGATCCGGTTGACGGCTCGACGGTGAGTACCATGCCGAAAACGGTTCGTATCTTCTTCGATGCTAGCATCAGTACATTGAGCAATGCAACCTTACAATATGTTCAGAATGGAGACTTTGTCCCCGTGCAGGGACAAAGCTTCGTCTCTCCATCAGACCAGCATGAAATGGATATTCCTGTACCTGATAATTCGCCGCAGGGCAGCTACTTTGTACGCTGGACAGCTATCTCGACCCTCGATGGTCATACGACCTATGGCTCCATCGGCTTCGACGATGGAAGTTCATCACTTGGCATCCCCGGTCAAACCGTTCTTGGGCCGAGCAGCAGTAATGACCTTGCCGTGCGAAATCTGGACTTTCTTGGCACACTCTCGGTCGCATGGGAGTGGCTTGTACAGGTTGCACTTGTCTTCTGGCTCGGCATTCTTGTAACAGAACGACTCGTTCTCGTGCAAACAGAACGCGCTACTCCTCTGCTAGACCGTGTACGGCGTCAATCGCTACCGATGCAATGGCTCTGCCTCTCTGCTATGCTGGTTGGTGAAATCGTTACCATGCTACTACGTGAGGTTCACGTCACACGCGCCCTCTATGATGGGACACTGGACTTCTCAGCCCTTGTACCATTCCTCACCCAGACAGTTTATGGTTGGGTCTGGTTGGTGCGCGTCCTCTTGCTGCTGATTGCCCTCGGTCTCCTCTGGTGGCAGAGTCGCCCTTATCAGAGGCAGCAGGGGAACAGCAATTCCAGTACATCGCGCAGCGGCTCGCCTCGCGTTCATAGAGAACGCACTACCACTACATCACAGAAACCCACAACAGAAGTCATGGAGCGTCCATCGCGCCCACCTACCCCTATCACGTCCACGCAAGAGCGGTTGTACACACGCAGCAGTACCATCACGTGGTTCGTCCTCGCTATCCTGCTTCTCTGCACCTATGCATTGACAGGCATACAAGTTTCGCAGCTACAGGCAAACGAAATAGTCTATAATGGCTTTTCACTGCTGGCACAGGGAATATGGTTTGGCAGTCTTGCCTATCTCGGCTACATCCTGTTACCGCTCGTCCCCACGATAGGCGGTGATAGTAACACCGAAGTAGTAGCCGCGTTTCTGCGAAAACAGACACCCTACCTCATCGCTGCTATCGTCATCGAAATATCGTGTGTACTCTTTATGATTGAAGGAACCATCGTACAATGGAATCAATGGCTCACTGACCCCTTTGGCCGTGCGCTGCTCATTAGCTCTGTATTCATCGTACTCGCGCTGCTGCTCACGCTCTACACCTTGCTCATCGTGCGTCCCAGACTGGCACGACAGGCTGTGTTGCTACCTGTCGTCGATGCGGAGTTACCAGCACGTCGTGCGCGGCAAACGGCGTTGGATAGAAGCACACGCGGATTGAAACAGCTTGTCAGTGTACAGGCATTGCTCGGTGCTGCTGTGTTACTTTGTGCCGCACTCATGACGTTCTACTCACCGCCCATCGTCTATCCCAACGTCCACTATAGCAATTCACCCACGAATCCCAGTTCGGGTACGCCTGTACAGACACAGAGCGCGAGCGGCCTTACCGTCACACTCCAGGTCTCGCCCGGTCGCGTCAACACCACAAACACAGTAACACTCCATATCAAGGATAGTAGTGGTGCGCCAGTGACGAATGCACACGTGAAGATGATCACCAACATGCAAGTGATGGATATGGGAACGGCGGTACAAAACGCGACTGCGAACGGAGCAACCTATACCACGTCCTTCACAGCATCCGATGCGTTTTCGATGTCAGGGACATGGGACGTGCGCGTGATTATCCAACGTGCGGGACATACGGACGTGACTATGACTTTTTCTGTGCCGATCACTTCGTAGACCCCGATTTATCGATGGGGTCTGACTGACCCGACCCCATCGATAA
>DAIQNC010000579.1:0-3066 GCA_036788655.1 Ktedonobacteraceae bacterium | reverse complement strand
GGCTTCGATGGCAAATGGGCTATTCATCCAGCGCAAATCGACATCATCAACGAAGTCTACACGCCCACGCCTGACGAAATTGCGAAGGCACGTCACATCATCGACGAATACGAGAAGGCCGACGTGCAGGGCGGCCTCGGAGCCATCGTCATCGACGACCAGATGATCGATGCCGCCGTGCTACGTGTCGAATGGAAAAAACTGGCGATTGCTGAGAAAGCTACCAGGGTGTAATGAATTAGACCCGTACACTCCGGTTATACTGAATAGTGCCAATAGCTACCGGAGTGTACGGGTCAATTTCATCATCAATATCATTTTTTCACATTACCGATCAATACATAATCACGTAGATGTAGCTGCGAGTCTCGGCTGGCAGGAAAGCCATCCAGTTGCCACCGCCCGCGACCACCGCATACTGCACATTACCAGGGCCAGCATTATAGGCTGCGAGAGCCATTGCATAGCTACCGTACTGATGGTAGTAGCTCGCCATCAAACGCGCCGCACCATAGAGCGACTGCACCGGATTGTAGGGGTT
Organism: Ktedonobacteraceae bacterium; assembly: GCA_036788655.1. GTDB lineage: Bacteria > Chloroflexota > Ktedonobacteria > Ktedonobacterales > Ktedonobacteraceae > JBBQVS01. Next base: position 2,525 of record DAIQNC010000579.1, on the reverse strand, counting down.
GATGCCTAGAGCGGCAGCAGTACCGGGCATGAATTGCGCGATACCGATTGCTCCGGCCCAGGAACGAGCGTAGGGATTGAAGCCGCTCTCCTGGTTAATCTGACGTACAAAGTAGTAAGCTGAGATACCATAAGTATTTGCGGCCTGTTGTGCAACACCGATATAGCCGCTCTGTGGCATCACACTCACAGGTGCGCTGCTTCCACCCGAAGATGAGATAGGAGAACTACTTCGAGATGGGATGCAAATAGCTTGTCCAACGTAAATGTAATTAGGATTGGCGATGTGATTGTATTGGGCAAGCGTTATGTAACTTGTGCCATAACTAGATGCGATACCGCTCAACGTATTTCCCCAACCGACATGATAGGTGATATCGCCGCTACGACAGGGAGAATACGCGAAGGCTCCAAAAATGGTTCCACCAATCGCACCGGTTCCCACAAGAATGAGCATAGCGAGAACGATGCCATGCCGGGTCAAATGCCCTGTGAACCGTGACTTCTTCAACTGAGACAGAAGATTGAACATGTTTCGTAACTTCCTTTCCAGTCCAACAAAAACAATGTTGCGTCACACCGCGATAACATGTTGCACACTGTATCAAGATGTGTCACTGAAAAGAATAGTTACGGATTAGTCTATTCGCATACATTGGGGGAAGATTGGGAAGAAAGTACCGATACGTCAAATTATGTAGAGACCGACTCATCACGTCCGCTTGTGCGTGTCGGCAACATGGACGTGATGAATCGGTCCCTACCCAGTTTCCAGATAATTTCGTTATATCACGAAGCGGAGCCACTTACTCACATAGGGAAGACGATAGCGTGGATACATCCAGGCCATAATCATGAGCCATATCCACAGGAGAAGTGTTGTCCACCAGAGAATATTGAGGAGCAGCCCCAATCCGAAATTCGTCAGCAAACTTAGTATCGGAACCCAGCCAAGCATTCCTTTGAGTATGCCAACACCAAGCATCAGTAGCGAAAGTGTCCCGAATGTGAGTACCGATTGTGCTGCATTCCAGCGCACATTCCGGCTACTTTCCGTTGAACGAGTCTCTATTAAGAGCAACAACAAGCCCGATATCCAGCCGAAGGAATAAGCCAGAATGCGCTCAATGCGCTCATCCAGGCCAAGAACAGTTGTCCGACGTACCATACGTTGCCTCACTTCTTACCGACCTCTTCATTGAAGCCCCGCGTTCCGAAAGCTGTGACGAAGCCTTCCGAGGTGTTTTCAAATTTTTCTTTGCCTTATATACGCAAATAACACAGGTATGTTGCAACCTCGACTATCTCTGGGAACGTACATAACGGGTTTGCAGGGTGTGATGAATCAGACCCCTACACTGTGCATGGTTTGAGTGTTTATGTACGCCACCACAGTGTAGGGGTCTGATTCATCACACCCTGCAAACCCACCCACGAATCTCAACCATCATGTACTACTTGACATTGCCAACCTGTTCCTTGTATCAATAAGAGCAACGTTGTCTTATCCCTACAGCAAGAAACGACAGGATACACACATGGAGACGCATTCCCCGGTTTACGTGGTTGGCGACGTTCATGGCGAATACAAAAAAATATTGCATTTATTGCACGTCAACAACATCATCGACAAAGAGCATCGCTGGTGCGCGAGAGACGCAATCCTGTGGTTTATCGGCGATCTTGTAGATCGTGGCCCCGACGGAATCGGCGTTATCGACCTTGTGATGCGGCTCCAGACCGAGGCAGCGACGGTTGGTGGCACTGTTGGCTCGCTGATGGGCAATCACGACTTGATGCTGCTTGCTGCCTATCAGCTTGGACGCCGCTCGACGGGGCTGGGTAGTAGCTTCATTCGCCGTTGGCGTCAAAGCGGTGGCAAACAAAAAGATATCGCCAGCCTCACAAAGCAACACCTTGACTGGCTCTCTCACCTTCCCTTTCTCGTCCGTGTCAACAATACCCTGCTCATCCATGCCGACTCAGCATTTTACTTGCAATACGGGCGCACATTGCAAGAGGCGGATCAGGCACTGCACAAAGTGCTACGTTTCAGCGATGCCCTTTCATGGGAAGAACTCATCGACAATTTCACACGACGTGGCGCATTTCTCCACACCTACGGCGGTGAATCCCTGCTACAACGCTTCCTCGACTACTATGGTGGTCAACGCATCGTACATGGTCATACGCCTATTCACCTGATACAGGGCGGCAAGCCCAGAAGCATACGCGAACCCCTGATATATGCAGACGGAAGATGTGTGAACATCGACGGTGGCCTCTGTCTGGGCGGCCCCGGATTTGTGTATATTCTCTAAAAAATTAGACGTGAAGGCAAGCGTTTAGCCACAATGTTGCATCGACACATTCTGTATTGTCAGTATGTCGCATCTGCCTTATAATGAAGAAAGACAATTATGAAAATTCCAGGAGGACTCATAAATCATGAGTTTCGGTGCATTTATTACTAATGGCTTCTTTATTGCTGATTTCTGGGGTGCGCTCATCGCGTTGCCGCTCGCA
>DAIQNC010000578.1:0-3069 GCA_036788655.1 Ktedonobacteraceae bacterium | reverse complement strand
CACAGCACCGATAATGCCAAGTGCGAGTCCGCGTCGCTCTTTGCCATAAAAGTCGCTGGCAATCGCCATCGCCACCGGTACAACCGCACCGCCACCAATTGCCTGAAAGAAACGTGACGCAATAAGCAGCACCAGCCCCGGCGATTGCGTGTCGATGCCGAACATATTCAGAAAGCTCAAATCAACCATCTGACCCAGGATGGGTGCGATGCCACAGAAGATGGAGCCAATACCGAAAATTGTGAGACATAACACAAAGATACGTCGTCGTCCATACAGGTCAGAGACGCGCCCCATGAGCGGCATTGCCACGACGAATCCGAGCAGGTAAGCACTGATGATCCACGCTGCGTGGTCAAGCTGTGTTATTGGTATGGACAGGGTAGTGATAATTTGTGGCAGAGCAGTCACAACCACCGTCTGGTCAAGCGCAGTAAAGAAGACACCGATACAGGCAATGGTGAGGGCGGCAATTGCTATCCTCTGATTTCCTGCCGATTTCGCAGGTGTCGTCAACTTCTTGAGCGAACTCGTGATTTGTTGAGCTGCATCTGCGCTCTCCGTATGCTTGCCTTCTTGCTCTTCTGGTTTCTGCACTGTGGGCGGAACAGGTTGCGTTGTTAGTTGTGAAATCTCTTCCTGCTCAAGTGGTATGAATGTTTCACTCGGTGTAACCACTTGCTCTTGAACGGGCGTGGTTTGTGCCATCGCGTCTTGCTCAGAGAACAATGGACGTGGCGCATATTGTAGTGAATCGGCTGTGAGTGGGTCCAGTAAAATGCTCGGTACAGGAGCCGATTCTTGTGTTGTTGACGTTGTTGCTACTGTGGGAAGTGCAGGAAATAGCATCGTCGGCTGCATCGGTTGACGTGCCGCCTTATGATTGAACGGAAGCCTTTTGAAGAGCGACGGCAACTGTGTATCAGTCTTATCTGTCTCATCATTGGGCAAGTCGCTCATGAAGGATTCATTGCCACCAAAGGTTCCCGACTGTACCTCTACTGGAGCAATCGGTGTTCCTTCTGATATTTTGTCGCTTCCATTCAAATGTGTTTGTTGTGCCTGTTCTGCTTGCAGTGCTTGCTGAGAATGTTGTTTCTCATGCACATCCTTCTTGCGGAAGTGAGAGGACGTTTCGTTATCATCTTCGAGAGTATACATCTTCCCCCTCGTCTGGTCTATTGGAACGTATTAGATTTGTGGTGTGCTGATACTGATAGATTCGTTATAGTTGGACATGTTGAAGGTGCGTGTGGTTTGTGCGGTATCACCACCTGCTGCTTGACCTGTAACAATCAACTGGTAGGGCAGTGAATCGCCTTTGCCGATACAGGCCGAAGTCTGGAGCATTGTGCCAGCAGGAACGCCACCGCCCGTGAAGAATGCCAGATATTTCGCGTCGAGTTGGCCTTTGATGCGCCAGCACGAGATGCCGTTGACGTGATCTGAAACGGGCTGACTTGCATTCTGTACCTTGCTCACGAGTGAGATAACACCGGTATCCGGGTTGGTCAATGTGCGTGGGTCGAGAACACCTTTGATGACGCGCCACTGACCCGTGATGGGGTCTGTGATGAACTGATTATCGGCAACGCTCACGAAATTGACCGTCATGGCTTGACCTGACATGATGACCGTTGCCTGAGCCTTGATTTTATCAGGCATCACCACATCGCCGTTTGCCGTGCGAATCTGAATTTGGTTATCGGAGACCGGGCCAGCGTTATCGACCTGCATTACGACGTGAAATGAATTGACGGATTTGAAATTTTTTTGTAATGCTACCAGCAAATGCTGTGCCGTTGGTCTAGGTGCATTGATATTGTTGACGGAACTCGCGCTTGCATGTCGCCAGGGGACGGTGCAACCCGTCATCAACAATACACCGAGTACGCCGACTGCGAAATACGTAAGTGTTCGTCCTGTTAAAAGTAGTTTGTTTCGAGTAAAAATCATATAATGCCTCTTCCCTCTTCCTTGATACAGGCACGTCTTGTCGAATCAGCGAAGAATCGAGCAGCCGTACCCTGTACACTTTCTGGTTGTGAATATTGCCCCTTTTGCACAAAAAAACGCGCTCTCTATGAGGTTTCGTGGGGGTTGGTACTTTGTGGTACGAGGTGAAACGAGACGTATTATTATGATGAAACTACAACATGATGGCAGTATCTGTAGTCTGGCGATGTATCGCAGACGGGAACTCTCGTCTGCGATACATCGCCAGACTACAGATACTGCCAGTCATCAAAAAAAGTTTTAGTAACCAATTTGTTCTTGATTATGCACACAATCCCAGAACCGTTGTCAATCGCAGCAACTCACGGCCTAAATTCACGTCTTGCCCTTTAATCACATCTTCCGCAGCATGACGGAGCATCAGAATGACCTCTGGTGTGTTCATATCATCGTCCAGGTAGGAGCGGAAACGGTCATGAAGCATCTGCGCGTCTACCGTTAACTCTTCGGCATTGTTCTGTTCTTTCGATTGATGTTGAGCCTCGTGTGCGTTAACCAGAGTGCGTACACGCTCGAAACGCTCGGCGGTGTATGCCGCGAGCTTGAGGTCATCGGGGAAGCATTCCCACGGATAGCGGTAGTGATGGCTTTGCAGCAGAATACGGATGGCGTCGGGTGTGTAGTCTTTGAGTAGATTGCTTACCAGCGTCAGGTTGCCAAGCGATTTGCTCATCTTCTCGCCATCCTGATAGACCATACCCGTGTGCATCCATATCTGTACAAAAGGAGCCTTGCCACTGTAATGCTCGGATTGTGCAATTTCACAGGTGTGATGAGGGAAATTCAGGTCAGCACCGCCGCCGTGAATGTCGATTTGCTCGCCGAGATAGTGCATCGACATAGAGCTACACTCGATGTGCCAGCCGGGGCGCCCTGGCCCCCATGGACTATCCCATGCAGGTTCGCCGGGAGCCTGTGCCTGCCATAGCACGAAGTCGAGCGGGTCTTTCTTGCGATGGTCGTTGGGATAGTTGCCGCGCTCGTTCGCCGTTTTGAGCATAGCGGCATAGGTGTCGACCCCCACGGCACGAGCCATTTTGCCGAAATCGGAGT
>DAIQNC010000577.1:0-3076 GCA_036788655.1 Ktedonobacteraceae bacterium | reverse complement strand
GATGCTGCTCAAAGAGTAATTTCTGCTATTTTCACACAATTTTTATTGACGGCCTTCCATGTCATCGGTATAATCAAGGGAGCATACAAGCATCAGGTAAGATGCTACTATACAACAGAAATATTTGTGAACAACTAGAGAGACGCAGGGATACGCGATGGTGATATATCGTGACTGATGCAGAACCGATAACATGGCGTATATTACTAGGACGGCTTATTGCTGATCCACATGAGCGAGTGCGTGTCGCCTCCGCGCTGGGAGTCAATCCCGTTACACTTGTACGTTGGACAGCCGATAAGTCGCATCCTCGTAGTGATAGCCTACGTCAACTACCCAGAATTTTTCCCGAATATAGGCAGCAATTCATAGAGCTTATCCAGGCTGAAATTCCGAACTTCTTTAACGATGAAGGCACGACAGAGGAGCCTGTCAGCGACATTCCCTCTGCCTTCTACAGCAATGTCTTGCGAACATATACGAATAGTCTGCCACAATTGCGCCCATCTATACGCATCATCATTCTGCAACAACTACTCACGCATCTCGACCCTTCCTATCTAGGGCTGGCGGTGAGCCTCTGCCTGTGTGTCACACCAGAGCCACAACAATGTGTCCGCAGTCTACGAGAGGTGTTGGGACGCGCTAACCCACCCTGGCATAGCCACCTGGAAAATCGCACTCAATTTCTGGGCGTTGAGTCACTACCAGGAAACGCAGTCTCTCATGGTCGTCCCGTTATCATGCCGAATCGGAGTACAAAAGACGTACTCTTTCCCAACCACATTGTCGAGTGGGAAGAGAGTGCGCTTGCTTACCCCATTGTTTCCTCGAACCGCATAGCAGGATGTCTCTACCTATCGAGTACCCTGCAAGACTTTTTTACAGAAGTTCGCCAGGAACTTGTAAGAGGGTACATAGACCTGCTCTCGCTGACATTTGAGCAGAATGAGTTTTATGCCCTTGCCGACATTGAACTCGGAATGATGCCGCCTTATAGATTTCAACGGTCATATTTGAAACAATTTCAACTGCTCGTTTCACAATACATAAAGGATATTCAAGGCAAACAGCTCGTCACACGCTATGATGCAGAGCAAGCAGTTCTCCGGTTAATAGAGACGGAATTACTTCATCTGCGGTATAATGAGGATGAACAGTCGGAACAGCCAGCGACATAAAGGAGTGTCAATATGTCAGAGCAACATCTTTCATCTAATACTGGCGACAATACGTATATACTGGATGCCGAGAGCGCAATTGAGATGGCACGTTTGCTCGACCAGGATAAAATAATGACACAAAACATGGGCGGTATCTTCGGGGAACGTGAAGATACCGATTTACTGGGCGTCTCAGCTATCCTGGATATCGCCTGTGGCCCCGGTGGATGGGTTCTCGATGTCGCACGTACCTATCCGCATATCGAGGTGACAGGAATCGACATCAGTAAGAACGCCATCAGTTATGCACGCGCTCAGACTCAATTGCTGAAGTTGCAGAATGCACATTTTGAAGTGATGGATGCACTCAAACCTCTCACATTTCCAGATGAATCCTTCGATGTAGTCAATATGCGAACGGTTATCGGCTTTGTCCTTCCTCAATTATGGCCTCAGTTTCTTGAAGAATGTCGCCGTCTGCTTCGTCCTGGCGGCATCATCCGCATCACAGAAGCGGAATGGGGCTTTAGCAATAAAGCTGCGTTCGAGCTACTCATGCTCAAAACATCGCAAGCCCTTCAGCGACTCAACAGAAGTTTTTCTCCGAATGGTATTAATATCGGCATCACTCCTGTTCTCCGCCCACTCCTGCAACAAGCAAATTTCGAGCAGGTCAAAATGAAAGCGTATGTCGCTGATGGCTCTTATGGGACAGGAGGATACGAAGCGGCGTTTCAAGACCTCAAACTGCTGTTCGAGTTGTCGCGTCCACTCTGGCTACATACAAAGGTCATGACTGAACAAGAAATCGAGACACTCAGTACACAGGCATTAGCCGAAATGCAAGAAGAGGATTTTTACGCCCTCTCGTACCTCCTAACTGTGTGGGGAGTCAAGCCAGAAAAGGCATAATCGCTTGCATCCTACGCCTGAATTTGGTATGCTTAGTATAAGGACTAGTATACAAAAAAGCGTCCCAGGCGATTTGTTTTCATTTTTAATATGGAAAGAGAGACTTTATGGATACTTCTCTTCGACGCGAGGCAGACTTCACTGCTGAAGAGGTAGATGCGTCTCTGCCAGACGAGCAAGCTAACGTAAGGGAAGCAGAGCATCATATACATTTGCCGAGTCCCAGCTTATGGCCTATATTGCTCAGTGCGGCTATTCTGATGGCGGTTATTGGTCTGATATTCTTCCCTGACACACCCTATCTCACTATCATAGCTGCGCCTCTTGTCCTCATCGGCATTCTCGGTTGGGCTTTAGAGGATCCGATGGGTGGACATAGCGAATCAGAAGATGAGATAGCTGCCCGTAACGCTCGCTATGCCAGATTAACGCCTGATGAGGTGCTAGATATGGCACGTGCGGAAGCTGACCGCATCATCACCATCAGTAGCACCCCCTACAGCAACCACCCCGTGAAGGTTGAACTGGATAGCGTTCAGGGTGAGGGCGTGGTACTAGCACTCTATGGCAAAATCGAGTTAGAGGCTCAACGCGATGCACTTGAGGCTGCAATGTGGCAAATGCCGAAGGTGGTGAACGTTCTCAACTTCATTGTCGCGGAAGATACGACCCTCAACCGTCTCTATGCGAAAATTGATGAGCTACGTGCGAAAGGCAAGCTGGAAGGCGCACACAACCTCTCGGTCTTCGTCGAGAACCAGATTCTCAATATCTATGGTGATGTTCCCACTAATGACATGAAGTACATGTTGGAGCGTGAACTCATTGGTACATCTGGCATTCGCGTTGTCGTCAACCATATTGGCCTCAACGAGGATATCCCCGGCTACCTCGGTAAGACGCGCAACAAAATCTAACGAGACTATCCAGGAAAAAACGCCCATGTGGTTTACTCGCATGGGCGTTTTTTTCAATGGCGTGAACCGGGACTTCGTAGCCGC
>DAIQNC010000576.1:0-3079 GCA_036788655.1 Ktedonobacteraceae bacterium | reverse complement strand
CACCGGGCAGGTGGCAATTATCCCACATCTCCAGATGGGCCGCCCGTCTATCACTCCAAATTTCATAATGCGTATGGGATGGAGATGGCACGCACATCCTATGAAGGTCTACTACGCCTTCGTCCTGACTCGCGCCCCTTTGTGTTGACACGCTCAGGCACAACCGGAGTACAACGTTACGCTGCGGTCTGGACAGGAGACAATACCAGCCAATGGGAACATATCTCGCTCGCCATCCGTATGTGCCTCAATATGGGAATGAGCGGCGTTCCTTTTGTGGGAGCAGATATTGGTGGCTTCTGGGATGCCTCCAATGGCGAGTTGCTGGTACGTTTCGCACAGGCAGCCGCCCTCATGCCTTTCTGTCGCAATCATAACGCAATGGGCAATCCTGATCAGGAACCCTGGGCATTTGGCGAAACCTACGAAAGTGCTTATCGTACAGCTATCGAGACACGCTATCAACTCCTGCCGTATCTATACACGCTCTTTCACGAGGCTTCGGTCAGTGGCGCACCCATTATGCGCCCACTCTACTATCACTATCCCGATGACGAGGCGGCGTGTGATGTGGAGAATGCATTCCTGATAGGAGAAAATCTGCTTTCAGCACCTGTTACAAATGCAGATACGACCAGTGCTGATGTTTACTTACCTGCTGGCAACTGGTTCGACTACTGGGACAACAATGAATATACAGGCAGTTCAACCGTGACGATACCAGCACCGCTCAATCGCTGGCCCCTTCTTGTGCGAGGTAATAGCATTCTTCCGTCGGGTCCAGTGCTACAGTACGCCATGCAACAAACTAGCGAGCCACTTACCTTTACCTGTTACATGGCAACCGACGGACTTGCAAACTACACATTATATGAAGACGATGGAAGCACACAGGCGTACCGAAATGGGGCCTTCGCTACCACGTCGGTAAGCTGTCGCGTTGACCCCGATATCGTAACGGTGCGAATCGACGAGCAGCATTCTGGCTATAAACCACAACGAGAGGAGTATCAGATAATTGTGCGCGTCGGTGGACGGGTGCTACAACAGCGCGTCAAAGCTGGACAGGGAAGTATCGTACTCCATTTCTCCTGATTTCGTAGCAGCCCGATGTATCGATTGGCTCCCACTGATGATGAAGCCAATCGATACATCGTGGTTCTACGAAATACCAGGAATATCATAAAAACAGAGAGCCAATCATTACGAGAGCGACGCTTACCATCACCACATAGTCTTCTATGTGAAATGAGCGTTCGTAGAGGCGCGTTTGCTTGCCATCGGTCTGATAGCCACGCGCTTCTAACGCTGTCGCCAGTTCTTCGGAGCGTCGGAATATGCCTTGCATGAGTGGAATGAACAGCATCACGAGGCTTTGAAGACGCTCACGAATTGTTCCCTGCGTCATATCCGCACCACGCGCCGCTTGTGCCTTCGAGAGTTGCTCCACCTCTTCCATCAGCGTTGGGATGAAGCGAAGCGCAATAAGCGTCATGAGCGCGAAATCATCGACGGGCAAGCGGAGCAGACGTAGAGGCGCAAGGAGCATCGTTAAGCCTTCAATGAGTGCAACTGGCGAAGTCGTCATGGTGAGTAACAGCGAAAAGATGTAGAGTGCCATCACAACGATAGCAAAGCTCACAAATGTCCAGATACCACTATGCGTCACTGGCACTGGTCCAATTGCAAAAAGCTGTGTAGCATTTTGGCTATGTACCACCCACAGAAAGAGTAGCGTAGCAATGAGACCCAGGATGAGGAAAATCCTTACCACTCGAAGCCAGCGATGACGCCAGAGACGTTTGATTGCCGCGAAAGGAAGCCGAGCAGAGAACAAGATCGCAATAATTACAACGCTCACCGCTAACAGAATAGTACGTAGAATGCCATATGGAATGAGTAACGGCCCAATGTTAGCAATGACCGTCGTATCACTTCTATCCGTTGAAAAAATGATAGGGATACTTCCGATGATAACAAGCAGGAACAGAAGCCATGTGCGTCTCCATAGCTCTTGTAGAGAGATACCTGCCAGCGCAACAGCGATACATAGAAAGCCTGTAATAGCAATGATGGGCGCGAAATGCCATACCCGTTGCTCGGAAACTATGAGAGCAACGACAAAGAACAGCATCACGATCAATTTCGTTCGTGCCTGCAAGCGGTGTAAAAGCGATGTTCCAGGGATGTAGACTCCCAGAGATATATTTCTTAACATAAGTATCTTTCGTCATATTTACAGATGATTAGCTTTATATTGATGTGATAATACTGCAAATGCTTCATTCAATGTAAACGTATCTTCTGGAATTGGTATATCGTATGTGCGTAGCTGAGAAAGCATTTCACTCAAAGGTGGTGCGGCAAGTCCCCACTGACGCAGCTGATTGCCATGCGAAAAAATGTCGCGTGGCGAGCCTTGCATAACCAGTTGTCCTTCGGATAGTACAAACAATGTATCAGCAAGTGCGGCAACCTCGCTCATGTCGTGCGAAACAAGGATGATCGTCACCTGTTGCCGCTCCTGCACACGTTTTAGGTAGCCATAAAATTCGTCACGCGCATCGGCATCTAATCCTGCTGTTGGTTCATCGAGAATAAGGATTCGAGGCGACATTGCAAGCACTCCTGCAAGCGCAATGCGTCGCCTCTGACCGCCACTCAGGTCGAAAGGTGAACGCGAGGCATATTCTTTGTGTGGAAGACCGACGATATCTAATGCAGCATGAACACGCGCCCGTATTTCGTGCTTTCCCAGATGCATTCTACGCGGCCCGAAAGCCACATCCGCATAGACAGTGCGCTCGAAAAGCTGTGACTCTGGAAACTGAAAGAGCATTCCCACGCGCTGCCGCAAGGCACGAAGGTCTACACCTGATACACCAACGTTCACACCATCGACAAGCACTGTTCCACGAGTCGGACGTAACAGGCCATTGAAATGCTGTACGAGCGTCGTTTTGCCAGAGCCAGTCACGCCGATAACTGCCGCGCAACTACCGTGCTCAATCCTTAACGATATGTCGCTTAATGCTATTTTTTCGATAGAACCAGTACGATAGGTATGGTAAAGATGTTC
>DAIQNC010000575.1:0-3086 GCA_036788655.1 Ktedonobacteraceae bacterium | reverse complement strand
GCACACAGGCAGGGCGTGGCACACCATCCACCGCAACGATACATGTTCCACAATCGCCCGTTTCACACCCTTGCCTGACACTCTTGTACCCTTTTTGTCGCAACAGTGAGAGTAACGACTGCTGAGGGGCAACATCGACGCTCTCCACGACACCATTTATACGTAATTCGAGTTCCATCTCCGCCTTCTCTACACTGCTATGCTTACATGTTTCGTCAAAACCGCTTCACATACCTGACGCATTAACTGCACTGCACTCGCTTTGCGATATCCGCCACTCGCATACCTGTCCGTTGTAGGGCGAAAAGCCATCAATCCCTTTTGCAAAAGCGCATCAAGATTCTGCATATTTCGCACAGTTTGCAAAGCTTGTCCTTCTAGCACTTGCTCAACACTGACACAGCGTACAGGAGCCATATCTCCACCGCCGAAGACGACACGCACTCGCCGCAATTGATCTTGCTCTATCGTGACAACAAGCGCGACATTCAATAACGCTACACCTGTCGGTGTATTGCTGATACGGGCGAATGCGCCCTGCACCTGTTGTCCGAACCGGGGCATCACGACATCAATAATCAACTCATTAGGGAGTCGCTCTTTGCTTACTGAAGCAGCATCGAGACGCCGCTCCTGCTTGCCTTTATAAACAATGCCGGAGTACCCTGCTCCCGAACGTTCAAGCATTCCGCCATTCAAGCTTACTTCTGTTCTTGAGCCAGAACGTACAACTGCTTGCGCTTCGAGTGCCGCTAGAACGGTGAGTATATCCGCATGTGAGGCCACACCGAGGGCGAGCGTTCCACCAATCGTCGCGCTATTACGTATCGCGTGAGATGGAGCCGAGCAGTGCGCCGCCTGTGAGAGAATACCACAGGCAATGCTACTACTGAGCGGATGCTGCATCAATTGCTGAAGCGTTGTCATCGCTCCGATATGAACGCCGCGCATATCTTCAGTAACAGTCGAGAGTCCGAGGTCGCGCAGGTCAACAACAGCCTCGATATCGTCATTATTGGACGCAAGCAATGCCGTTCCACCAGCTAATGCTACTGTTCTCACATCAAGACGAGCTAATAAGAGGAGTGCTTCGTCGATGCGTTCAGCCCAGTGATATTCCGTGAGATTACGTAACATGAAGTATTACCTTTGTAGGGGCAGCAAAGTAAATGTTTCCACATCCACCAACCCTTGATCTGTAAGTTTGAGCGTTGGAATAACCGATAGTGAAAGGAAGCTAAGTGTCATACAGGGATGCTCCAATGTGCAACCAAGTTCTGCCGCCACGCTATCGAGTGTGCGAAGTTGCTGTACCAGCTCCTTCGCTGGCAACGTCGAGACCAGACCTGCGAGCGGTAACGGCACTTTCGCATACACTTCACCATCGACAACACAGGCAAAACCGCCACCCATTTCCTGCAACACTCGCGCCGCATGGACAATATCGCTATCACTCGCACCAGCTATCACGAGATTATGAGCATCATGTGCCACACTCGAAGCAATCGCACCTCGTTTGAGACCGAAGCCCTTGACCAATCCCAGCCCAATGCGTCCGCTCGCGTGATGCCGCTCAATCACTACTAGTTTCAGCAGGTCGCGTTCAGGGTCTGCGACCAATGCGCCATTTTGTAATGGAGCCTCTTCACGCAGATGCGTTGTTGTAATCTGTCCAGCTTCAATTCCGATTACGTCAACCAGTCCAGGTTTACCAGGAATACGCAGGTCTTCCTCTCGTAGTGGTGCTATATGAATGGAGCCAGTAACTTCTACTTCATGCATGGCGACATCGGCCTCGACTCCCATCACCGCCGACGATGGTACATGTGCCAGCAATTGACCATCTCGCGCCACCAGCACTCCATCTTTATACACCGACTCAACTAAGAACGTTTGCAGGTCATTCAGCACCACAAGGTCTGCGATAAAGCCGGGCGCGATAGCACCCCGGTCAGCGAGTTGAAAATATTGTGCAGTATTGTACGATGCCAGACGTATCGCCTCAATCGGGTCAAGACCAAGTTCGATAGCGCGTCGTACCATAGAGTCGATATGCCCGCGACTGGTCAGGTCTTGTGGGTCTCGATCATCGGTGACGAAGAAAACACGCGGCGGATGCAATTCTTTCACAAGCGGTAACAGGGCATCGAGGTTGCGAGCCGCAGAGCCTTCACGAATCATTAGCCACATACCAAGACGAATGCGTTGCCGTGCTTCGTCTAGCGTCGTACATTCGTGGTCAGACATGACGCCAGCAGCGGCATAGGCAGAGAGGTCGTGTCCACGCAAGCCGGGAGCGTGTCCATCGACTACCCGTCCATGACGCCGTGTCGCTTCGATTTTTGCCAGCACCTGCTCATCTCCCTGTAGCACCCCCGGCATATTCATCATCTCAGCCAGTCCCAGAACACGCGGATCGTCCAGGAGCGGCAACAAATCTTCTGCCGTCAAAACACGATAAGGGCTTTCATACATGGATGCAGGGACACAGGAAGAGAGCATCACATAGGTTGTGAGCGGAATACCACTACCTGCCTCTAACACATAGCGGATGCCATCGACACCCATCACATTCGCAAATTCGTGTGGGTCGAGCATCACAGCAGTCACGCCACGTGGTACAACGATGCGAGCAAACTCAGGCAACACCATCATGGTACTTTCGATGTGCATATGACCATCTATCAAACCGGGTGCGAGCCAGCGTCCTTCAAGGTCACGTTCCTCACGTCCCTGATAGCTCTCACCTGCGCCATCCGTCACTTCATGTATTCCTACTACACGACCATCTGCAATCGCAACATCTGCAAGGTAACATTCGCCACTGCACACATTGACCAGTTGTGCGTTACGTAATACCAGGTCGGCAGGTAGCTCTCCACGCGCCACACGAATGCGACGTTTCAACTCATCCATTGGTAGACATTCCTCTCTGACCCCCGAAACATCCATGTTTCTTTATTGTCTCATATCGTTTCGCTTTGACAGAGTATATCACATGAAGATGGTACTATATGGTTATATGACGACACACTTCCATACAATTCAATAGCGTCTCTTATCTGTAGTCCGGCGATGTATCGTGG
>DAIQNC010000574.1:0-3090 GCA_036788655.1 Ktedonobacteraceae bacterium | reverse complement strand
AAAAAAATAAGTGGAAATGTTACTGTGGAATGCCATAGAGGCGTTCCAGTTGCTGAATATAGGGTAGCCCGATTTCATCAGTAAATTGAGCGAAGGTAACGCTGTTCTCAGCATAGGATGTAGGCGTTTTTCCTTGTTTCAATACATCAAGTAATGACAACATACTCTTTGTTGCTGCGAAAAGGAGGCTGACGGGAAAAATAACAAGCTTGAAGCCGAGCTTTTGAATTTCTGGAAGCGAGAGTGGTGGCGTTTTGCCGCTTTCGGCCCAGTTGAAGAGCAGAGGAACATTGGGAAACGTTGCTTTGATCGTCTGTAGCTCTTCCAGTGAGCGCGGAGCCTCGATGAACAACATATCAGCCCCGGCATCTCGATATGCCTGTCCACGCCGTAACGCTTCTTGAAAACCATGAACTGCCCCTGCGTCTGTGCGAGCAATGAGGACGAAATCGGGGTCTTGTCGGGCATCAACGGCGGATCGTATCTTCTGTACCATCTCTTCCATCGGGATGACCTGCTTGCCTTCCATATGTCCACATTTCTTGGGCCAGACCTGATCCTCGATATGAATACCTGCTACGCCTGCATGTTCATATTCACGGACGGTACGACGTACATTGATGGGGTTGCCGTAGCCAGTGTCGGCATCTGCAATGAGAGGTGTGTCGCCTGTCACAGCCGATAATGCAGAGGCACGGCTGACCATCTCGCTCATCGTGAGTAGCCCAACGTCGGGTTGTCCGAGAACGCTTGCCGCCGTTCCAAAGCCAGTCATGTAAACAAGGGGAAATCCAGCTTGAGCGATGAGACGCGCACTCAGGCCATCATAGGCTCCCGGCGCAACAAGCAGGTCTTGATTTGCAAGCAATGAACGGAAACGGGTAGTGGTTCTCATAATGCCATCCTTGTCACTGAAATGCTGATGAGAATTGCGCTATGTGTAGTGTACGTTATGCAGGTACGTTTCGGCAAGGGAACGTTGTATTCGCACAACGTTTTTATAATGGTGAATAGGCAGTGGCTTGTTTCTATTGGTACGTTCACAACTCATTTTCATTTGATTCTGGTTTTGCTACGCGCACATAACGGTAAAATGCTTCCAGGATAGAGAATATGCCGTAAGCGATGAACCCTATTGCAACGATGTCAAGAAGAAATGGCCCGAAAGGATGGCTAACTAGCTCTCGTAAAGCACCATCGAGTCCAACTGCATCGCCCGGTTTGTGCTGAATAGCAGCTATGATCAGAAAAAAGGCGATGATAGTAAAAACGATGCCGAGTGCGGCATATCCAATTCTGCCTGAGATAATGACTGCCCTTCTCTCTATTTCGTTCAGTCCATCCAGTTTCAGGCTTGATTTGTAAAAGGCGGCGTATGCTTTGTAGAGGAGGTATACACCTATACCAAGCATGATCAATGCAAAAAGTATCACGAATGCAACACCGAGAGGCAAATTTAAGAGCAATGCTGTCCAATCTCGCGTTGTTGTTGTCGTCGTTTGTTCCTCTAATTGCGTATCCACCACCAAGCGTAACGCACCGTATGCGAAAGAAAAGTAAAAGAAGCTGATAACGATGTAGCCAAAACGGACAACGAGTCCTTTTATCGTGTGTCCTTTGCTCTCGGTGTCAAAGATAGCTTGAATAAGAGTCCAGAGCGCAAAGCTAGCTAATCCAATTGCCACGATGATAATGAGAACGCGCCCCAGTGGGAGATTGCTGATAGCCTCTAATGCCCCCTTCTGGCCCGGCGTTTTCGTGGGTATACCAACCGATATTTGTATCGCAAGTATGCCAATAACGATATAGAGTATACCTTTGATGATGTAGCCAAAGCGAGCGAGTAAGAGTATCCATTTATTGCCAACAGCCCCTTCTGCTGCATCGCGTACTTCTTTAGCATCTTTTTCTATATCGTGAACAATTTCTCCCATTTCGGCCACTCACTTTATCTTCTTGTGTAAGATGACGTTCCTTTATTTATATGCCTCATCTATATCCTGAACACGTTAGAACTAATAGTAGGGTTTCATGGCCTGTTGTTGATATCTCGTAATCTCGTTTGAAGTAGCTAAGAGATTATGAATAATGAGCAGCGAACAACCATAGGACTCAGGTACTGTACGAATACTCTCTGGTAGCACGTTTATACAATCTTCATACAAATTCCGAAAAGAGTGAAAATTGCTCGTTTAGTTTTATGTAATCTATCAAGGGAAAAAGGTACGTATCGACATTCATTCATGTTTGTTTATGCCAGTAAGAGGACGCGGCGGTTTATGGAGTGCCACTATGTCTGATTTAACAGGGGTTATGCTGAGTGATTATCTGCTTCAAGCATGTGTAAATAAAGGTGGGGTCGCGGATGTTTATCGTGGACGCCAGGTATCAGATGAAGCGGAGACTCAACCTTTTGACGTTGCAGTAAAGGTATTTCGTTCGGGGTATGCTCAACGCGCATCATTTCGTGAGTATTTCATGACCGAGGCGGAAAAGATCGGGCAATTTGATCATCCAAACATCTTGCCATTTCTGGAGTATGGAGAGGGCGAAAATCTCCTGTATCTCGTCACACCCTTTATAGAGGGCGGTACATTAGAGGCATTATTGCAGAAAGTCGGTGGGCGTTTCTCTGCAACTCAGGCACTACCCATTGTACGGCAACTTTGTAGTGCGGTGCAGTATGCACACGAACATGGTGTCGCCCATGGAAACATCAAGCCATCGAATGTGTTTGTCGCGCAAGATGGCAGAATGCTTCTTACGGATTTCGGTATCGCTCATGGCTTCGATGATAGTCAGCAATCGTTGACGCGAGTGGGTTGGGGTGCGGCAGAATATGCAGCTCCTGAACAGTCACTGGGGGTATTGCGTCCACCAAGCGATATTTACTCGCTTGGTGTTCTCTTTTTTCGTATTCTTACAGGTTCGCCTCCCTTTACTGGTAATACCCCTGTAGAGGTATTGCTCAAACATGTACGCCAGACTCCACCATCGGCGCGTAGCCTTGTCCCTACTATCTCGGATGCTGTCGATGTAGTGCTTCTGCAAGCGATGCAGAAACGTTCTGACGAGCGTTTTGCTTCTGCG